>CAKPAV010000244.1 GCA_934133115.1 uncultured Bacilli bacterium | reverse complement strand
ATGAAAAACTCACGAGATTTTTTTCGTGAGTCTTTTCTTTCATAAAAAATCTTAATTTTGCCAATTAATTGGTTTAAGTCCATGACTAACTAAATAATTATTAGCTTTTAAAAAGTGATTTTGATTAAAAAATCCCCCTCTATTTGCAGATAGTGGCGAAGGGTGAGTTGATTCTAAAATTAAATGATTAGGATTACGCAAATATTTTTTTAGCCCTCTAGCGTAATTTCCCCAAAGTAAAAACACAATTGGTTGATTTTGTTCATCAATTGTTTTTAATATATCTTGCACAAATAAATCATAACCAATTTTTTGATGCGATAGTGGTATTGATTTTCGCACAGTAAGTATTGTATTTAATAATAAAACGCCTTGCTTAGCTAAATAAGTTAAATCTCCATTAGAATAATTCATCTTATAGCCGAAATTATTTTCTATTTCCTTAAATATATTAATTAAAGATGGTGGTAAAGCCACTCCTTTAGGAACAGAAAAAGATAATCCCATAGCTTGATGATCTTCGTGATATGGATCTTGACCAATTATTACTACTTTCACTTCTTTAAGAGGCGTATACTTAAAAGCATTAAACATCATATTGCGTGGTGGAAAAATAGTGTGTGTTGCGTATTCTTGATTTAAAATAGTATTAATTTTTTTTGCATAATCTTTTTCTTTGATTTCTTCAAATAATTCTTCCCAAGTATTAATCATTTTTATCACTACTTTCTAAATCAATAACTGCATTATCATCTACTAAATCTTTTAAAGGAACATGTTTAGGTGTTACTGGTGACACTTTTACTGGTTTTCGAAGTTTGTTCGGTGTAAGTGGTTTAACCACTATTTCTTTCGACTCATCATTATTTTCTACTTTTTCTTCACTATTATTTAAAGCATCTTCTTTTACTTCTTCATTTTGTTTTAAAACATCAAATTTATCATCAAAAGCAATTTTTTTAATATCATTTTCACTGGTAATTTCTTTATCTTTATCATTTTGTTTCATTTCAATACCATCATTTTCATTTAAAGGCACAGTTTTATCTAATGAAGATAAAATTACTCTTAGTGGTTTCTTTTCTGTGATTGGCTTTGCAACTTCATGAAGTTGATGCCTTTCTTCTACTCCCAAATCCACTATACCATGAGCTAAATCATCAAAATAATTTTGTTTATTTTTATTATTTTCATTTATCTGCTTAATATCAATTGTGGCAATAGTTTCAACGATTGATTTACTATGAACAAATTTAGCATGACTTAAGATATCGCTTGTTTCTACAAAAGTTTCTTCTCCTTGAATTGCATTAACTCGGCGTTCATGATCTCTTAAAGCACGCTTGGCTTTTGCTTTAGCAATTGGCTTTTTTAAAATAGTAGCAATCATTGAAAAAATCATCCAATATAAGAAAGCCACAGAAACTAAACCAATAATTAATATAGCAAATTTTATAGCGTCATCTTTTTCAAATAACGGGCGTGCATTATGATTGTAGAATGAAATATTTTGTTCAAATACAGCATATAAACCCGGAGCATTTTTTTTAAATCCTTCTTGTAAGTCATAAGAATTTAATAAGAAAAAATATAGTATCCATAGATTAAGTGGAATCCACATAAATACTAATCTAAAAATTGGGACACGCTTTTCAAACAAAATTGGGTCAAATTCACTTTTTGGTAAAATAATTTCTTCTTTTTCAACACTTTTGACTTTTGTTTTTCGAGTTTTTAAAACGATAAAGTAAATTGCAAAATAAATTATAAAGATTAAAAAAGTAATAATAAAGAAACTAATTGAATTAGCAATTACATTGTTTATTTGACCATCATCAACAAAAGTTGGCAGATGCAACAACTTGCTTACAGCACTCAAAACAATAATAGTTAAATCTCTAATCCATAATAAAAACTGTGGAAGCACCTTAACAATGCTTGGAGTCATAAACAAAATAGCAAAAATTAAATCCAAAATAATAAGCACTAAAGGAAAAATCCATTTTTTCATTTTGCTCACACTCCTTTTTTATATGATAAACTATTTTTCGTAATGATTATAGAAATATTTTATAAATATTTTTATAATTTGTTGTATAATATGCCTAGGAGACTTGCTAAAGCCAATGAAAATACTTTTTGTTTTTAACCACCCAGCCCCATATAAATTAAATTTACTAAATGAAATTGCTAAATTTTATGAACTTGATGTTATCTTTGAACGCAAGAGCAATTCTAATAGACCAAAAGATTTTTATTACCAAGAAGAATGCAATTTCAATGTAAAATTTTTAAACGGAATTTACTTTGGTGAAGAAAATCATTTTAGTTTTGCATTAAAAAGATTTATCAAACAGAATCATAAAAATTATGATTTAATTATCATGAATGGATATTCAACACTTTCTGAAATTATCGCCATAAATTATATGATTAAGCACAAAATAAAATATATACTCTATGTTAATGGCGGAGTTATTCATCGTGTTGAAAAAAATATTAAAAAAAAGTTAAAAACTTATCTTATTTCTAATGCCAATATGTATTTTTCTCCTTGTCAAAAATCTGATGAATTTTTAGTCTATTATGGCGCAAATAAAGAAAAAATTCATAATTATATTTATTCCACAATTTATGAAAAAGATATTCTCATTGCTCCATTAACTTTAAAAGAAAAGCAATTAGAAAGAGAAAAAAATGGTTTGCCTAATAATTTTAAACATTATTTTGTAACTTTTGGACAATTTATTGACCGCAAAAACAATATGCTTTTGCTTGAATTATTTTCTAAATTACCTAATTATAATCACTTGACATTAGTGGGATCTGGTGCAGAAGAAAATAAATATAAAGAGTTTATAAAAAAACATAATATGGAAAATCGTGTTAAAATTATTCCTTTTAAAAAACAACCTAGTTTATTAAAATTCTTACATTGTTTTGATTATTTTATTTCTTTATCTAAAGAAGATATATATGGTCATATGATTAACGAAGCTTTATCACAGGGATTACCAACAATTGCCTCTAATCGCATCGTTTCATCATATAATTTAATTACTAATAACTATAACGGATTTATTGTTGATATATTAGACAAAGACCATATATTAAATATTATGCAAACACTTATCAACAAAATCGATCAAAGTAATTGTTTAAACACTTCAAAAGAAAATACCATCGAGAAAATGATTACAACACATTTAGAAATATTAAAGGAATTCGAAAAATGAGAATTATTTATGT
>CAKPAV010000243.1 GCA_934133115.1 uncultured Bacilli bacterium | reverse complement strand
ATATAGTGCAGGAGATGAACGAATAGTCAATTATAAAACTTTTGGACTAGAAGTAGGAGCAAATTGTCCACCAATAGGAAATCATTTTCATTATTGCAGAAGTACAATAACATATCAAATAGATACTCCTCGTGATGAACTAAATAAGACTCTTCAAACATTTAATGAAAAATCAGCAATTAGTAAGTGGTTGAGTAGTGACTATTATTATTTAAATCAAAAAATGTATAATGATGAAAAGTTAGCAAAAGAAGATAAAAAAATGGTGAAAGATTTATATAGAGCTTTAAATAAAGAACCTTACTATATTGCTAAAGATGATGAATATATTGTAAGGGTATTAGAATGTGATGAAGATACAATAAAAACAATAATAGATAATCACCCTATTGATAAGGTATATAAATCAAAAGCGTTTGAATCATATTCCTTGAAAGATGGATATAATGAATATGCAAATGTTTTCTTCTATGTCAAAGGTAGTAAAAAAGCTAGAAATATGTTAGAATATAATCCAATGGAAAGAGAAGCCGAAGTATTATATCAATATGGTACTAAATTTATTACTAGAAAGTATTATACAAAGAATAATAAGCATTATTTCTTATTGGAGGAGCTAAAATGAAAGAAGAAAAAAAAGAAGAATTATTCAGTTCACCACGTTGGAAAAATTATCAACCAGTAGAAGTTTTGAAAACAAAAGTAAAAAGAACAAAAAAAGATGAAAAAAACTCTGAGGAATTTGTTAAATTTATAGATGAGAAAATAAAAAAAGAAGAAGACGCTAAATAAAGCGTCTTTTTCAATGCTATTTTTAGGTGGCATAGAGTAGATATATATGTTCAATAGGCTAGAACAGAGAGTTAGTCAACCCCTCCGAAACTTGTGTTTTAACAAGGGTGGATAACCAAATGACACGATTATCTAGTAGGGTTCAAGTCCCTTATATCTATTCTATGGTGCTTATAAAATAGCACTAAATAATGATTATTAAGAGGAATGATAGCTACATTTCTTTTTTTAATGCCTTTTTGTTTGTTTGTGGGCTTAACAAATTAACAAATTTTTGTGTATAGCAATGAGCTGGGGACTTTTTAAAGTAAATGGCTTGGGGCGAAGGAGGAAAAATGGACACAAATGCTACAAGTGAGCAACAACAAGGTGCTAATGCTCAAGCACCAAAAACTTTTGACGAAATGTTGAAAGAATCTAATTATCAAAGTGAATTTGATAAGAAAGTTCAAAAATCTTTAGAAACAGCTAAAGCTAAATGGGAAGCTGAACAAGAAGCTAAACAAAGTGAGGCCGAAAAACTAGCTAAGATGAAAGATGATGAACGTAAAAATTATGAGCTAGACCAAGCTCGAAAAAAGCAGGAAGAAGCCGAATTAAAATTAAGTGCTTATGAATTAAAGGAAGAAGCAATTAAGATGGCTAATATTCCTGAAACTCAGGTAGATGTTTCTTTATTGAATCTTATAGACTTTAGAAGCATTAAGGCTGAACAAGTAGAGCCTACTATTAAAAACATAAAGAAAGTATTTGATAGTGCTGTTGAAACTGAAGTCAATAAAAGATTAAAAGAGACAACTCCTAAAACAGTAAATTCTGTTGGTGCTTCTTCAGAAAGAGTATCAAGATTTAGTGTTTAATTGCCAAGCAATAAAAAAGGAGAGTGATTTAAATGGCAAAACAAAGTTCATTAAACATTGCTGATTATTTAAATGATACAGTAATGGATAATTTAGCTGAAATATTAGATGGTGTTATTGAAAATATTCAAGCCGGATGTGTTTCAGAAGCGTTAAAAGCTAAAAATGGTAGTGGTGATCCTACTACAGGAAGTGTAGAGTATAAGAGATTTGCAAATGCAACACTTCAAGAAAAAGGAACAGCAAGAATAAATGGAAAAGGTAATAAAGTAAAAGCTAAACCAGTTGTTGTAAAAATTGATGATGACAAAGAAATAATTGAAGAGTTACAAGAAAAAGATTTAAAACTTTATGGTGTTGATGGTATGGCTAAAAAAAGAAGTGCAAATGCCAAAAATGTGATTAAGACTTACTATGATAGAAAATTCTTTAAGATTGCGCGTGATGCAGGTGTTCAAGTTGCTAGAGTTAGTGGAGATACAACTAAGAAAATCGTAGATAGATTAATTAGTACAGCCAAAGTAACTAAAAATGACTTTGTTGATGGTGTAGATGAGGAATTAATAGCTTTAGTAGTAAATACTAGTTACAAGAGTGATTTAAAAGATTATTTAGATGGTTTACCTAATGGAACATCTCCATCAAATGGAGCTATTGGTATGTATCAATCAGTAATTACTTATGAATCTAATCGTATGCCAAGTGATGTTCCAGCTATGGTTATGTTAAAAGAGGCAATAGCATTACCAAATTATACAAGCGAATATGAAGCTGAAAAAGTACCATTTGATGACGCTATAGCACTTGAATTATTTGCTTATTCAGGTGGAGAAGCATTAGTGCCAGAGATTATCTTATATGATTGTGATTACACTTATACAAAAGCTGAAATTTCATCATTCGCTGCAGGCACTACATATTACATTTATGAATTTGGTGAATATTCAGCAGTTCCATCAACTGCTACATTTGATAGTTCAGAAACTTATTACACTAGAGCATAATTGCTCATTGAAAGGAAAGATATTGTGAGAAAATTTTTATGTAAAGAAACTGGTGCAATTTTACTAGTTACAAATGAATTCACTTTAAAACAAGTTCTAAAAAGTGAATTATATGAGGAAATAATTGAAGTAAAGAAAACTTCAGACGTAAAATCAGAGAAAAAAATCTCAAATTATAACAAGAAGGAATTGGTAGATTATTTAACTAATTTAGGAATTGAATGTAGTGAAGATATGAAAAAAGATGAATTGCTACTTCTAGTTCCTAGCGAAGATGATGAATAACATGTTGGATAATGAAATTCAAGTTATTGCTTTGGATTTGGGAACAAATTATCATAATGATCCAAAAGTACTAAAAAAAATACACGAACATTATCTAAACATTGCAGCAAACTCTTCCAATAGAAATATTGAAGATAAAAAGCTTCTTCCGTATGTATATATAGCAACGAAAGAAGCTTATTTGCGTAGAGGAGATGAAGGAACATCTTCTTCTAGCGAAGGGTCTTTAAATTATGCTTACGTGGATATTGAAGAGAAGTTGAGAAAAGATGTTAAATGCATAAGGAGAATAAAATAATGAAGTTTAAAGATAAAAAA
>CAKPAV010000242.1 GCA_934133115.1 uncultured Bacilli bacterium | reverse complement strand
GCAATTGAGTCTTCGTGTGATGAAACCGCAGTAGCAATTATTAAAGATGATGAATTATTAGCAAATGTTGTTTCTACACAAATTGAAGTACATACAAAATATGGTGGAGTAATGCCTGAAATTGCATCTAGACTTCACGCTGAAAATATTACTATTGTCTTAAAAGAAGCACTTGATAAAGCTAATATTAAATTAGAAGATATTAGTGCGGTAGCGGTGACAAGAGGTCCAGGATTAATTGGTGCTTTACATGTTGGTATACAAGCCGCTAAAACAATTGCTCTTTTATATAACAAACCTTTGATTCCTGTCCACCATTTAGCGGGACATATATACGCAAATGAATATGTTAAACCTTTAAAGTTTCCATTACTTGCTATTGTTGTAAGTGGCGGTAATACTGAACTTGTCATTATGCGTAAGCACCTTGATTTTGAAATCATTGGTGAAACTAAAGATGACGCAATTGGGGAATGTTATGATAAAGTAGCGCGTGTTATGGGTTTACCTTATCCAGGTGGCATTCCAATTGATAAATATGCTAAAGAAGGACATCATACTTATAAGTTACCAACTCCTTTACATGATAAATCTTATGATTTTTCATATTCGGGATTAAAAACAAGCATTATCAATATGGCACATAATATGGAACAAAAAGGCGAAAAAATTAATATTCCAGATTTATGTTGCTCATTTCAAGAAGTAGCAATTGGTATGATTTTAGAAAAATCACTTCGTGCGGTAAAAGAATATGATGTTAAACAAGTTGTACTTGCTGGCGGAGTATCTGCAAACTCATATTTACGTAAGGAAATCGTAAGCCGATTAGATGGTAGCGGTATTGATGTTATCATCCCACCAATGTGGTGTTGCACAGACAATGCCGCAATGATTGCAAAAGTAGCATCAAGATTATATGATGAACAAGTTTTTGCTGATTTATCAATTTCAGTTGATCCAAGTTGGAAAATTGATGAATTTAGAAAATTTTAATAATTTAATATTATTAATGGCAAATTAATATTGCAATGATATAATAATATTTATGAAGAGGAAGGAATAAATTTATGGTAGAATTTAAAACAGTAAGAGAATTATATGAAACATGCAAATTTGGAGATGCATTTGAAAAAGAATCAATAGCTGATGTAGAACTAGAAGGTTGGATTAGAACTAATCGCAATAATGGTTCTATTGGCTTTATTGAATTAAACGATGGAACATATTTTAAAAATGCACAAATCGTTTATGATAAAGAAGTATTAGAAAACTTTGTGGAGGTTTCTCACTTTTCAACAGGATCTAGTATCCATATTGTTGGTAAATTTGTCTTAACTCCAGAAATGAAACAACCATTTGAAATTCATTTAACTTCTATCGAACTAGAAGGCGGAGTAGATGAAGATTATCCGCTTCAAAAGAAACGTCATAGCTTTGAATTTTTACGTGATATTGCGCATTTAAGGCCACGTACAAATACATTCTCAGCGGTATTCCGTGTTCGTAGTGTTCTATCAATGGCTATTCATGAATTTTTCCAATCTCAAGGATTTATTTATGTCCATACACCAATTATTACAGGTAATGACGCTGAAGGTGCTGGTGAAACATTTAATGTAGTTACTAATGATAAAGATCCAAAATCATTCTTTGGTAAACCAGCTTGCTTATCTGTATCTGGTCAATTACAAGTTGAAGCATTTGCTTTAGCATATCGTGATGTTTATACATTTGGTCCAACTTTTAGAGCGGAGCGCTCTAACACTGTGCGCCATGCTTCCGAATTCTGGATGATTGAACCAGAGATTGCCTTCGCAGATTTAGAAGACGATATGGATTTAATTGAAGATTGTATTAAATTCTGCATTAATTACATTATGGAAAATTGTGAAGAAGAAATTAACTTCTTTAACACTTTGATTGATAAGACATTAGTGGAACGTTTAAATCATGTTAAAAACTCTCATTTCAAAAGAATGCCATATACTGAAGCAATTTGTGAACTTCAAAAAGCTAAAGAAGATGGACATAAATTTGATAATGATAATATTTATTGGGGTATGGATTTACAAAGTGAACATGAACGTTATATTACCGAACAAGTTATCAAAGGACCGGTATTCTTAACAGATTATCCAAAAGATATTAAAGCATTTTATATGCGTGTAAATGATGATAACAAGACTGTTGCTGCTTGTGACTTATTAGTACCAAACGTTGGTGAATTAGTAGGCGGAAGTCAACGTGAAGAAAGATATGATGTATTATTAAATAGAATGCATGAAATTGGTATGAAAACCGAAGGATTAGAATGGTACTTAGATTTGAGAAGATATGGTGGTTGTAAACATGCTGGATTTGGTATTGGTTTTGACCGCTTATTAATGTATGTAACAGGTATGGGTAACATTCGTGATGTTCAACCATTCCCAAGAACACCAAACAATTTAAAATTCTAGAAGGAGTAAAGTATGGCTGAATTAATAACTGAAGTAAGTGATGAAGAATTAGTTACTAAATTAAAAGCAAAACGTCGTGTACGTGGCCTTTTAATTGCTATTAATTTTGTCCTATTTGGATATTTAGCTTTTAATATCGGCGCAAGTATTGTTAATCTAATTGATGCTTCTAAACGTGTTGAAGGTTTAGTTTCTTTAAAAGACAAAAGTCCCAAAGAATCATTAGAAATATATAAGCAATATATTAAAAGCGATGATGATGTTATTAGTGGAGACTTTGCGATATATGGAGATCATATTTTATTTACCAAGAGTAATTTTGATATTGATAATTTAGATCTCTATGAAAATGTTCAATTAGCAAAAGTACAAGAAAATAAAAATAATTTACAACTAGAAAGATCCTTAAGATACGAAGGTATTGATCAATATTTTAATACTGGTGTTAATATATTTTATGATAAATCTGGCAATGCTTTGCCATTAGGAGATTATTTCTTTTATCCTGAATGTAATGAATTCAATATTAATAATATGGGGCAAATACTTAAAATTAATAATGGTTTAGAAATGGAATATTCCGATAATGTCTTAAATCATACTTTTAGTTCTTATGGTAACATCTTAAATGGACCAGCTTATGAAAGTATTAAAAAACGTAATGTCTATACGAAAACACTTAGTTTAAAAAATGTTTCTATTAATCAAGAAATCATGTGGACTGGTATTAAAGTTATTGATTTCTTCTGTCCCATTGCTAAAGGTTTTAAAATGGGTTTATTAGGAGGTGCCGGTGTCGGTAAAAC
>CAKPAV010000241.1 GCA_934133115.1 uncultured Bacilli bacterium | reverse complement strand
TTGAATCAACAATTAAGAATACGAACAACGATAATTCTCTCATACATGAAATAAATGGTAGCAAATATCCCGACAAAAATGATGATTTTTGAATTGGGAATATAATTTTAACCATTCTTTTCCACCATGGAGTTCCTGTGAGAATGGCAGCTTCTTCAATTTCTCCAGAAAGTTGCATCATTGCACCAGTCGAACTCTTTGTTGCAAATGGCATGTATTTAATAGAACCGACAATAGCTAACAGTAAGAACGAACCATAAAGTGCACCGATTTTTACAGAAAACGCCATATAAGCCATACCAAACGCCATTGAAGGAATTAAGTAAGGAATAAATGAAAGTGTGTTTACTACTTTCGATAATTTAGAATGCTTTTTCTTAACAATGCCATAACCTAATAGCAATCCACAAGTTCCAGCAATTAAAGCACAAGTAATTGATAGTAACATACTATGGCCTAATGATGACCACACAGTGCCATTTCGCAAAATTCCGCCTTCCCAGTTGTAATACTTACTAGATAATACAGGGTCATTTGCTTTTCCTATCCAGAAATCTAATGAAATTGAAGTATAATCACCAGGTGTGGATAACAATGACTCAAGAGCAAAAGAACAAATAGGAACAATTGAAATTAGAATAACAACTATCAATCCAAGTATGGCAACAGGGTATTTTCCTTTTTTCAAATCAACATATGATACTTGTCCGCTTTTACCGGTAACAGTTGTATATGACTTTCTTTTACTTGTTAATAAATTATTTAGTGTCATAACTATTAATCCAAGGCAAACAAGAAGAATACCAACAGCATACCCTTGTGCAGGTTTACTATCATTGAAGTATTTCATTGATGTTGTTAAAGTATTGAAATTAACAGATGTTCCTAAAAACACAGGGACAGCATATGCACTAATAGAACTTGCAAATACGAGTAAAAATGTATTAAGCATAGCTGGCGCTACAATAGGAAGTGTAATCTTAGTTAAAATTTTACTCCTTGGGGTTTTTAATATTGTAGCGGCTTCTTCTAAGTTGGCATCCATGTTTTTTAAAATCCCACCAACTAAGATATAAGCAAACGGAGCATAGTGAATTCCTAGCGTAATACCAATAGGCAGAGCTCCAAATACAAGCCAAGTTGGCGCATAAATACCAAATACAGAAGCTAAGAATCCATTCGCGCCAATACCAGGGACATTTATATTAGCAAATATGTTTTTCCAACATAATGCAATAGTCCAAGATGGCATAATATATGGAAAAATTAGTAAAGCTGATACAATTTTTTTCCATTTAACATTTGTTCTACAAATAAACCAAGCGAACACGCTTCCTAATATAATTGCTACAAATGAAGCAATTAAAGCAATAAGTAAAGAGTTTCCTAATGGTTTATAGAAATATTTAATTGAATAGTCATACTCTGATGTTGCTAGAAGAGAACCCCATCCCTTCCAAGTGAACGTACCTGCTAATTGATTATAAAAAATACTTTCTTGCTTATGAACAGTAAAACTTTCAAGAATAATTGATATTAACGGAAAAATTGTTGTTAAAGCAAATATACAAAGAAAGATACTTAATATAATATTTGAAGGTTCAGAGAAAAATGACTTTGTACGATTTATTGATTTTTTAAATGATGAGGTCATTATATTCTCCTATAAAGTGAGAAGCGGCCAATAATAATGATTATAACCGCTTCTTAAATAAATAATATTTAATTTTAGTTAGTTAAATTATCCGACGTATGATTCTAATTTAGCAACGATGCTAGCCCAATCTTTTTTAACATCATTAAAGTTTTCGATAACACAATCTTTTAATAATGTATTGATATTTGCATCAGTAGCAGAATAAATACCATTACCTTCACTAGTCCATGATGCAATTCCTTCAGCATTAGATATGTAATTAGCGTATAACATAGCTGTGAAAGGTCTATCTGTTGTTTTTGAAATTTGATAGTAGAATTTGTAGGCATAGCCTCTAAATCCTTGCATAGAATCTAAGAAATTAACTTTATTATAGTTACCTGCCTCTCCTAAGGAATATTTACTAATTGGAGAGAAAGTAACGAAAGGAGATGTTGCATTTGCACAGTTTTTCGCTTCATCACCTTCTGATTTAATATTAATAACACGTGTTAGGAATTTATCCATAAACATCCAACCAGCGTTTTTATATTTTCCCTCTTTTAATGCGGCATTTAATTTTCCACTTCCGTATTTTGCTTCATAAGCATCGCCTAATTTTTTAGACCAAGTATCAGTGGTTAATTCTGCCATGAATAATTGGTTAATTGGTTCACTAGATTTTTTGAATTGAACAGTTGTCTTTGTGTCAATTAAATCCCATACATTGGTAAATGTTTCAGTAGAAGCTTTAGAGATTGCAAATGATTTCAAATAATACATAAAAGCGTAATTATCGCTCTTTTCCATACCTTTTGGAAGATAATTAATTAAAGAGCCATCTGCTAATTCGTTACTTAAAGATGCGCCATTTTGTGTAACAACGGCATCGATTTCTTTACTACCGGCTGCAATTAATGTGTCAATTCCGGTATAAAATTCACTTTCGCTTTGTTTTACAGCTGAGAATGTTCCAGACAATTTATATTTTTCAGCAAAAGCCTTAACATTTTTGTCTGTTTTTGATGATGTAGAGTAAACAGTAAAGTTTCCAGTCTCTGCTTTAGCTTTTTCCACTAATTGCTCGACAGTTAAATCTTTGTTTTCTCTAATAATTTTTGCGTTTTCTGATTCCTTATTTCCACATGCGCTTAAAGCTGAAGCGACTAAAAGTGTAGGAATCAATAAAAGTGATCTTTTTTTCATGTTTAATAATTTCCCCTTTCAAAAGATAAACTTTATTTTTAAACTACAGCTTGATTTTAGCGTAAACGATTTTTGATGTCAATCATAACGATTTAAATAAATAAGCGCTTACAAATGTATTTAAACCGCTTACAAACACCATTTGTTTATTTGATAATGCATGGGTGAAGTAAAAAATGAAATGCGAAAATGATATTAATAATTAAAATGCTAGTAGTTATAAAAATCAAATTATTGGAAATAATGGCTCTAATAATTTTTAACTTTTGAGTACATTAAATTTTATATTATTTGTATAATTAGAAAAAAGTAGTATAATTACAACATATCTAAGGAGACCTACTATGATAGAAATTAAAGAAGTAAAAGGCCGTAGAATGTTAAAACAATTTATAGAATTTCCTGTGAAATTATATAAAGATTGTCC
>CAKPAV010000240.1 GCA_934133115.1 uncultured Bacilli bacterium | reverse complement strand
ATTATTAAAAACGAAGAACACGCAGACATACATATTGTTGATTTTCATGCTGAAGCAACTGGTGAAAAACAAAGTTTAACTTGGGCAATGGATGGTAAGGTTAGCGCTATTATTGGAACACATACTCATGTTCAAACTCGTGACTATCGAATCTTACCGAATGGTACAGCAATGATGAGTGATGTGGGAATGTGTGGCCCTTATAATGGAGTTCTTGGTACAAAAAAAGAAACAGTTATCAAAAAATTGTGGCTTAATGAAAAATCACGTTTTGAAATTGATGATAAAGATGATTCTTTGTTTAATGCTGTTGTATTAACTATTGATGAAAACAGTGGAAAATGTGAAAAAATTACACCAATATATTTGATTGAAAATCATATATAACCATAATCAATCATAAATTTTCTTAAGGAGAGAATATTATGATTGAATTAATAAAAGTTTCAAAAAACTCAAGCGTTAGTGCTGTAGCAGGAAGTATCGCGAATATTATGCGAAATCAAGCAACGTTAAATGTTCAAACCGTTGGAGCGGGTGCTTTAAATCAAGCTGTAAAAGCAATTGCTATTGCTAGAGGATATTTAACACCAAGTGGTATTGAAATATATATGTATCCTTCTTTTAAAGAAGTAAGCATAGAAAAAACAAACAAAACTGCAATTAGATTAACATTAGAAAAGAAAAATACAAAGTAGGAGTGGATTAAAATGGCCGCATGCAAAGTAGTAAATAAGCCGAACATGAAAGAAGCAGCAAAAAGAAATAGAGAAGCAAGTAAGATTTCTTATGAAGAATTAACTATTTCAGAAAAATTTAAAAATTATGCAAAAACACGTAAGTATTTTATTAGAACTTATGGTTGCCAAGCCAATATTCGTGATGAAGAGACCATGGCGGGTATGCTTGAATTTGCAGGATTTAAGAAAGCTGATAAAATTGAAGACGCAAATGTTATCATTTTAAATACATGTGCTGTAAGAGAAAATGCTGAAGATAAAGTATTTGGCGAAATTGGTCAATTAAAAGGTTTAAAACATAAAGGTGATGACCGTGTCATTGCAGTATGTGGCTGTATGATTCAACAAACGCATATTGTCGATATTATTCAAGATAAATATCGTCAAGTAGATTTATTATTTGGTACTCATAATATTGATAACTTATTAAACTTATTAGAAGAAGTTTATGAAAGTAAAACTCGTATTATTGATGTCGAATCTAAAATGGGTGAAGTTCGTGAAAACTTACCTTCTACTCGTTTAGATACTTATAAAGCATTTGTTAATATTATGTATGGTTGTGATAAGTTCTGTACATATTGTATTGTTCCTTATACTCGTGGTAAAGAAAGATCCCGTAAAATGGAAGACATATTACGTGAATGCCAAGATTTAGTTAATAAAGGATATATGGAAATTACTTTATTAGGACAAAATGTTAATGCATATGGTAAGGATTTAAAAGATGATAGTAGCTTTGCTTTATTATTAGAAAGCGTAGCTAAATTAGGTATTCCTCGTTTACGTTTTACTACTTCCCATCCTTGGGATTTTAGTGATGAAATGATCGACATTATTGCTAAATATGATAATATCATGCCTGCAATACACTTACCTGTTCAATCAGGAAATGATGAGATTTTACGCTTAATGGGAAGAAGATATACTTCTGAACAATATAAAGCACTTGTTGATAAGATGAAAGCCCGTATTCCTAATCTTGCTTTAACAACCGATATCATTGTAGGATTCCCTAACGAAACATATGAGCAATTTTTAGATACTTTAAAAATGGTGGAATATGTTAAATATGATGGCGCATTTACATTTATTTATTCTCCACGTGTTGGAACACCTGCTGCTAGAATGGTTGATAATGTAACATCAGAAGAAAAACATAAACGTTTTGATGAATTAGTGAAAGTAGTGGAAAAAGAAGCAACCATTAAAGCTGATGCTTTAGTGGGTCAAACTGTAAAAGTATTAGTGGATGGTGCATCAAAGAAAAATAAAGATGTTTTATCAGGATATAGTGAAACAAATAAACTTGTTCACTTCCATGGATCAGCGGATTTAGTTGGTAAAATTGTTAAAGTTAAGATCAAAGAATCACACCTTTATAGTGTGATTGGAGAATTAGTAAATGACTAATTTTGATGAAGAACTTGAAAAATTACAAACACAACTTTTTGATGATCCGACCATTAAAGAATATTTTCAAATAAAAGCGGAAATTGCAAATAATAAGTCTTTATCTACTCTTCAAAATGATATCATTACTTACGCTAAAGAAATGACTAGAAATGTTAATAATGATGATAAATATTTTGAAAATAAGAATAAGTATGAAGAGAGTTTAAAGTTATATAACAGCAACCCATTAGTTATTAATCTTCATGAGATTTCTAAAAGTGTAGAAAGTATATTACTTGAGCTTAAAAAAATACTAGAATAATAAAGAATGCTATTCAAAAGATAGCATTTTTTTGTATTTATATATATAATATACAAAAAGGGAGAATGATTAACGCATGAAAAAAAAGCCTCTAAAATTAATAATATTTTCTTTACTTCTTTTTTCTTGTGCAAATAATTCATCAAATTCCCCATCAAATAATGAAAGTGTGTCAACATTGCCATCAACTAGTGAAAGTGTATCTATTCCTTCTACTAGTAATAATTCAACAAGTGTTGCTGAGCAGGAAATTGAATATTTTGATAATGAAGAAAGAGTAGTAAGAAATGCTTATTATGATATTGAAGGCGAAAATAACGAAATATTGAATGATTACGTTCTTGGAAAAAAGGGTGTAGAGCTTCAAAATGGTTTATCAATTTTAATGGCTAATACCCAAACTGAAATAATCGCATATAAAGATTTAAAAACTTGTTTATCCACAACTGATAGTGATTTAATGGATGATAACTCAATGATTACTTTATATACGCGTGATATTATAGATGGCACTTGGAATGAATCTTTATGGAATAGGGAACATGTTTGGTGTAAAAATCATTCTAATGGTTTATATACTGCTGTTCAAGAAAATAATAAAGGGGCAGGTAGTGATATTCATCATGTGCGTCCAGCATTGATGACAATAAATTCCACAAGATCTAATGTTCCATATGGTATAGTCAATAAAAGTAGTGCCACACAAATTGGAGATACAGGTAATTATTTTGGCAATAATATTTTTGAACCAAGTGATGAAATTAAAGGCGATATTGCTCGTATTCTAATGTATGTATATGTGCGTTATAGTTC
>CAKPAV010000239.1 GCA_934133115.1 uncultured Bacilli bacterium | reverse complement strand
GTGTATTACACATGTAAAAATATGTTTTATGGTGTTTTGAAAAAAATAAAATATGTTAAGCAAAAGTAGTTGTTTTTAACTAATAATATTGTCTTTTTAAATACAAAAATTCAAAAGGTAAAATTAAATTATGTTGGTTGTTGGAATGAAACGCAAACAATTTTATGATAAAATATAGATACATAGAATAATGAACAAGACATTTGAAACGGAGTGAATGTAGTGGAATTTAAAAGTGTATCAATAAAGAATTTCAGAAATTTTGAAAACATTGAAATTAATATTTCTAACAAGAATATTTTCTTTGGCCTAAATGACATTGGAAAAACAAATTTTTTATATGCTATGCGTTATATGTTTGACAAGGATATAAGAAAAAATGGATTTCTTGATTCTGATTTTCATAAGAAAAATGTAGAAGTGCCTATTGAGATTATTGTTGTTATAGACATAAGTGATACGAATGATGATGATTGTCAAAAACTAAGAGCTCAAATGAAAGGAGCATTATTTAGTGGACAAGATACAGTGTTCATTAAACTTATAGCTAAATATAACTTACAAGAATTAATTGCCATGCCAATTATGTATTGGGGTGGGGATATTGAAAATCTTTATGAAATAAAACAAAGAGGTTATCGTTATGACATTGATTATGTCTTCAATGTGATTTATATTGATTCTTATGTTGATTTGCATAACTTATTTAAGAAAAATATTAGTTCATTAATTAAAAGCAATGATGAAATAGATGAAGAAACTCTTAAGAGCATTCAAGATAATGTGGTTAATTTGAATGAAAATATTTCGTCTTTGTCTGGAGTTAAAGAATTTCAAGAAAAAATTACTCCGGAATATAAAAAATTTAGGGGAGAGGATATTTCTATTTCGGTAAAGTCAGAGATTGCTGTAAAGGGGTTGTATTCTAATATTGTTCCATATATAAAGAAAAATAATGATGATAACTTATACCCTACTGCTGGAGAAGGTCGAAAGAAATTATTGGTATATTCTATTTATGATTTGCTCTCAAAGGAAAATGAAAAGAGAAATATTAATCTGTTTCTTATAGAAGAGCCAGAGAATCATTTACATAAATCATTGCAAATAGCATTGTCACAAATGTTATTCTCAAATGATAAGTACAAATATCTATATATAACCACACATTCTCCATTTGTTCTATATGATATGAATAATGTTAGTCTTATTAGGATATTCCATAATTTGTCTATTGATAGTGCAAGTTATTTTTATAAAGTACAAAGCGATTTTGAAAAAAAGCGTAAAATGTTAAATACAAATTTAACTGAAGCAATTTTTGCAAATAAAGTGTTATTGGTAGAAGGTTTTTCTGAATTATTACTTTTTGATAGAGTTCTATCAACGATTGTTCCTTTTTACGAGGCTGATGGAGTTTATATTTTGCCAGTGGATGGCGTTGGCTTTCCTAAATATTGTGAGGTGCTAGATTCTTTAAACATTAAAAGGATTATAAAGACTGACAATGATTTAAGACGAAATAAAGGTGATACTGAATATAATTCATATGGATTTGATCGTTGCAATAAAATAATTGGTGAGAAAATCCTTCCTTCAAAGTCATATCTAGATGACAATGCTATTAATAAAAGGTCATTATATGAAGATAATAAAAAAGTTCTTGATGATATTCGCAAAAATTATGGTATTTTTTTATCAAAAGTTGATTTGGAAAATGATTTAGATGAAATTTTACATGATGAGTTATGCAAATACTTGAGTGTAGCTGATCCTGTTGCGCACTTGCAGAAAGCTAAGCGTTTTAATATGGCTGATTTGGTAGGAGAATTAACAGATGACGATTGTCGAAAAATCTTTGAGCATTATAATTTTGCATGTTTAAAGGAGCTTGTAAAATGAAACTGACAGATGTACAACAGCAAATCGTAAATACACCAGGAAACTTAATTGTTAGAGCTAGCGCGGGAACAGGAAAAACGCAAACAATGGTTACAAAAATAGCTACTGAAATTAATAATAATGGTTCGCATAAATCAATTGCTGCAATTACTTTTACAATAAAGGCAGCACAAGAAATTAAGGATCGTTTAACAGTAGATAGTTCTTGCCATTTTATTGGCACAAATAATAGTTTTGTAATTGAAGAAATTATAAAACCATTTTTAAAAGATGTATATGGTGTTGCATTTGATGTAGATATGAGTACTGATTATTCAACACATGTTAATACGTTTGAAGAAGGGCTTGCCAAAATAGAACAAGAACAACTGCTTTGTTCATATAGTGATATCAAAAAAAATTTTATTTTTGATCTTTCTTTAGATATAATTAAAAAATCAAATGCATGTAGATTATATCTTCAAGCCAAGTATTTTAAAATATATATTGACGAATATCAAGACTGTGATATGTCTATGCATAATTTGTTTATGTATATTTGTGATGTTCTTCATATAGATACATTTGTAGTTGGTGACGATAAACAATCAATATATATTTGGCGTGGCGCATATCCAGAAGCATTTAATAATATTTGGAATAAACCTAATTTTAAAAAAATATTTATGAGTGATAATTTTCGCTCGTGTCAGCAAATTCAAAATTATTCTAATTTACTTTATAAAGAAACTCGTAATCTTTATATTCCAACTAAAGATCTCGGCAATATTATTTGGATTACATGTAAAAGTAACGAATGGGTAAATGAAGTGTTAAAATACGTTGATAAAAAGAAGCGAATTGCATTTATACGTCATAAAAATTGTGATGCTGAAAACGGTGCGATAAAATTAAGCGATGCGGGAATCAAATTTATATTTGTTCCGCAATTACCTATAACAGATATAACAACCCAAACAGCATGGTTGTATAACGCGATTGCAAAGTATATATTATTACCTAAATATTCAGTGTATGATCTAATTTCAGAAATTCCTGCTGAAGGAAATATTGAACGGAAGAATATTACTATAATAAAACAAATGCTTGAGGATATCAAAAACTCTTATTTAACAAAAAAGTTTAATGAAGTTATAAATAATTTATGCGCTTATTTAGGATATGATACTCGTCCAGATCATTTGGAAAAATTATTTTTAACAATTAGTGATACCAAATATCGTGCTGCCTTTGATACCGATATGTATCAAAATATTGCTATTACATTACATTCATCAAAGGGGTTGGAATTCGATCAAGTGATATTATTTGCTAGTGATTATAACCTCTATAAAAAACCTGATATATGCAATCATTATGTCGCAGTCACAAGAGCAAAAGAAAAGGTTATAAT
>CAKPAV010000238.1 GCA_934133115.1 uncultured Bacilli bacterium | reverse complement strand
TAAGTTAAGCGTACACCCATTTGACTAAAGCCATTATCCATAGCGTAAATAAGTGCGTAAACTTTAGCCTGGCCAAGGTGCCATTCTTTTTGTGATTTATAAAATTCTTCATTATCAATTACGCTTGTTTTTATTTCATCAATTATAGCAAAGAAGGGTCTTTCAATAATACCATCAGCACGTCCACTTAAAGTAACAGAAAAATCATCAACTTCAAATGTATGTGACAAAAAATACTCCGGCATATACTCGCTACTTTGTCGACGTTGATATGAAGCATGTAATCTTGTTCCTTCACTCATTGATGTCTTATTATAAATACGGCTATCAATATCACCAGTTCGGAGCAAAAAATCAACAAGTTGATGTACAGACAAATCTAATCTTTTTTCCACTATTCCATGCTCCTTTTGTTATTATTACTTTATTATAAAGTAAACGCTTATGCAAGAAAAATAAGGCCAAATGGCCTTATATGTAGGTGAGTTGCTATTAGGGGGGAAGTCGATTAACCTATCGACACTATATCTTATGTTTTCAAATAATTATGTGGGCGGTTATCGCCCAATTTATTGAAAAATGTGTTTTTACCCAATATTTGGGCTTTTTAGCCCATTATTTAAGTATTTTTCCTACTAATCCTTGGTTGCCATTTAAGAAAGATGAATAATTCATTTTGTTTTTTCCTTCTTTTTGAAGTTCAAGTAAAGCAATTTGTCCATCTATTGCTTGCATGATTAATCCCTTTTTACTTGCTTCAACAATTTCACCAACTTGAGCTTTTACATTATCATTAACTACTTTTGCTTTCCATATTTTTAGTTTAGTATCATCCATAAGTAAATACGCCCCTGGATGATCATTTAACGCTCTTATCCAGTTAACAATAGTTTGAGCGGATAAAGTTAAATCTAAATGCTCTTGTTCTTTTTTTATTGTTGGACAAAAACTAACTAAGCTTTCATCTTGTTCTTCGCCTAGTAATTTGTTTTCGATATATAATGGTAATGCCTCTAAAATTAAATCAATCGCAGCTTGAGTCATCTTTTTAGTTAGTATTGACAAAGTATCATCATTTGATATTTCTACATTTTTTTTCATATACATCAATCCAGCATCCATTTTGTCAATCATTTGCATTAAAGTCATACCAGTTACTTTATCGCCATTGATTAAAGCATATTGCATAGGCGCGGCACCACGATATTTAGGAAGCAATGATCCATGCAAATTAATAGCTCCGATTGTAGGAATATCTAACAATCCTTGTGGCACAATTTGACCATAGGCAAGCGTAATAATAACATCAGGTTTTAATTCTTTCATAAATTCATAGTCTAATTTAATTTTTATAGGTTGAAAAACTGGAATATTATGGATTTTCGCCACTACTTTTGTTGGTACTTCTTGCAAAATTTTCTTTCTTCCAACTGGTTTATCTGGTTGAGCCACAACGCCAACAATGTTATAATCATCATTTATTAATGCTTCTAATACATCTTTAGCGATGTCTGGTGTTCCCATAAAAACAATGCGATAGTCTTTTTTGTTCATTCAAATCACCATAAGTAGTTTATCATTTTTTATGACATAAATAAACAATTTAACCGATAAATTTTGAAATCAAAGATGAGAAAAATTTTAAAACCGCTCCGATACCTTTGGTAACTCCATTTCCTATTTTTTGGAATATATTTGCCATAGCGTTATTTGTTTCATTTTCTTCAATTTTTGTATCATCTAATATTCCATCTTCTACAGCACTTCCATTTTTGATATCTTCTTCAAATGATGCAATTGTGGAATTTAATTGTATGTTTTGATTACTATTGCTATTGGTATTTTTTATAGCTATTGAGCTTATAACGACAAATCCTAATAAGAATATTAAAATAGATTTAAAAAAGTTTTTCATATTATCACCACAAATAAAATATCACTTCTTTTTAGCGGACTTTGTCGTTTATTGAAAGTTTAGGATTAAGAGCATAGTTAATTGCGCTACTAATGTTACTGGCAATTACATCAATAAGACTATCAATTTCTTTGCTAGTTAGAATGAAATTAGTATCTTTACGGTAAAGTGTATTATAAAGTTTATTTATATTTAGTTTATGAATATAATTTTTATCAACTTGCTCTAATGTATTTATTATCAAAGAAATAGTATCTACGACTGTAGCAACTCCGATAGCAATAACTGGTACTTTTAATGTTTTCTTATTTAGTGATAAGCGATTATTATTAATACCACTTCCAGGACTTATTCCTGTATCAGTAATTTGATAAGTTTTATATAATCTAGTGATATCTCTTGTTGCTAATGAATCAACAACAATTACAAGATCAATAGCAAATTCTTTAACTAAACTTTTAACCATTTCAGATGACTCTAATCCTGTAACTGCCATAACACCAGGAACAAAGCATGATACTTCCACTAAATGCAATGTGTTAAATGATAAATGAGATGTTACTTGTACTTTTTTTATTACTTTTGGTCCTAATGCATCGGATAAATATGAATCATTGCCTAATCCTACAATTAGAACATGTGAGTTTTTAGTAAAATTATTCTTCTTTAAAATTTTCAACAAATATTTAGCGATCGTTTTTTCGTTATCATGATCATTAATGCATGCAATTGTAATATAATTTCCTTTTTCTTTATGAAATTCATTATTGCTATTTTTAATTTCAATCATTGTTATTTTGGAATACTCTTCTTTAACGTTTTTGATTACATAGTTTTTACCGGTTTTTTTGCCTAATTGTTCATCAGCAAAATCATTTAAATATAAATCAGTTATACGCATTTTATCACCTAAAATTATTATTTATCATTTTTACTTATTTAATGAAAAAATGGTCAAAACTATTGAATATAATCTCATATTATGGTAAACTTTTTTCGTGTTTTGAAACGAGGTGAAATTATGGCAAATATTAAATCACAAGTAAAAAGAATTAGAACTAACGAAAAGGGTCGCTCCAACAATGTAAGTGTTAAAACTGCAGTAAAAACAGAAATGAAAAAAGTTCGTTTAGCTGTTGAAGCAAAAGATTTAGAAAAAGCTGAAGCTGCACTTAAAGTAGCTGTTGCTAAAATTGATAAATCAGTATCAAAAGGTGTTCAAAGTAAAAATACCGCTGCTAGACAAAAGAGCCATCTTCAAGCCTTAGTCAATAGTTTAAAAGCTTAAGTAGTATTAAAAAATAAAGGTGCTTTAAACTTCCGCGGGGTTGAGGTTGTCGAAAACGACAAAAATCACGGGGTTTAAGTACTAAAAAAATCCTC
>CAKPAV010000237.1 GCA_934133115.1 uncultured Bacilli bacterium | reverse complement strand
GTGTAATTGGACAAAACGCATTATACTCTTCTTCTTTTTCACCTTTTTTGTTTCCCCTATCTATATAACCAACAACATGGTTATTTTTATCTAATACTGGTCCCCCACTATCACCACAATATATTGTCTCGCTAATACAATAGAGTATCATTTCATTCCTTTCTTCTTTATATGTAATCCTAGCATTTTTATTTACATGTGGGCTTGAACTTGAAGGGTACCCTATGGTTGCAAAAGTCTCCACATTCCTTGCATAATTTGGATTAGTATTAATCTCATATCCTAGTTTGGGATTCTCTTCTATTTCTAAAACTATTAAATCATATTCAGTAGAAGCCACCACACATTTAGCTTTATATTTTTTATCTGGTTGACTAGGCAAATAAAGTTCCACAAAGAAATCCAATTCTTCATTAAGCTTTTTGACATCAAGTTTTGACAAGTTATATACATTATGTAAACAGGTAACAAAACCAACACCTTGGACGTAGAATGCTGTTCCTTGGTTAATAAAGCCATGGTCTTCTATCATATAAACTGCTGTATTTTGTAAATCATCGAAAGATGGTGGAACTTTCAATTTGTCCTTTTCCACAAAAGTATTATACTGATGCGCAAAACGTTGATATTTATTACTAGAAGGAGATAATACCATCTTATAGTACTCAATTTTACCTCTTAAATAACGCTTGAATGTTTCTATATCGCCTTCACCGTCTTTATTAAATAAGTCATTCCTTTCAGCGGTCTCCTTTAAACCATTTTTCTCAACAGAATGCATTATGGCTCGAAAATGTCTATATTTAGACTTTTGAATATTTACTTTCTTATTAACCACTAATCCGGTTACTGTTTGCCTATTTCGTTTCAACTGACAACGCAATTTATCATAATTGAGCAGAAAATCATTTCCGCGGATAACACTTTCTAACTCGGCACCAATAAAATAATGGTTATCTTGGTACGTAAGTATACTCGGTGGCAATGAATTAAAATCTGTTGATATAGTAATATCATCGCAATATCTTGTGCAAACAATTTTATACTTGCTAGTCAATTTTATAAGGTCATTATCTAACCTTCTACAAATGAAATTTGAAATAATCGGTGATGTCGGAGCACCTTGTGGCAAACGACGTTTATAACAAACTAAATATGCAAGTTTGTTTGCAATGTCCGCATTAAAGCAAAATGGTTTCGATTTAAATAATCCTATTACACGTCCAATATGAATTGTATCAAAAAAATCTTTCAAATCGATATTTAATACGCATGTTTTATTCTTATGTACAGTTGCATTTGATACAATACTTCTGCCTTTAGTATATCCGTGCGTAATAAACTTTGGTGTATATAACTCGTTTAATATTTCCGCAATACGTTTTTGAATAAGTTTTAGTTGCTTATTTGGAGCATAGATTATTCTAGTTCCTCCGTTTTTTTTCTTGATCTCTTTTTCTTTATAGGCGTTTTGTGGAGAATTATAATTACTATAATAAATCAATGTCCCCTCAGGAATACTAAGAACATTTGAAAGATCGCTTATATCTTGGATTTTAAGAAATTTATCAACAAGTTCAGACATAGAACCCTCATCTCAAAAATGGTCTAACAATTCTAACTCTTGCATAGAAATAGCTAAGAGAATATTAACAGTTGGGCAATAACTATAATCGCCAGTTTTCAAGTACTCATTGCGATGCGCAATGAAGATCAATTGTTAGACCTTATATATCTTAACACGCATTCTTCGAAAAAAGCAATAAAAAATAATATTTTGGAAAACTTTGTTTTAACTTCCAATTATAAAAAAAGAGATTTGAAATGAATGTCTAATATTAATAAGTTATATAAAGAAAACCCCACTCAAACCTTTCTAGTTCAACAGGGGCCATCCTGGCTAAAAAGCACAAAATAGCTTCATCGGAATTAACTTATTACACTATCCTATTCCAATAAACAAAAACTATGCTCGTCCATAATGTTGCATCATCTCAATTCTCACATTTTCGAGTTGTGTTGCCAATGGGATTAACCGATTTACATCATTAGACAATTTTTTATACTGTTTATTGATTCTCTTTTGATAGTCATCTATTGTTCCATACAAAAAATCAATATACCCTTTATGCACCCAATAATTTCTAATCTCTTTAATTTCATTTAGTAAAGTATAATCATCACGGCTAAAATACGGGGCTCCATCACTATAATCCAACTCTTCTAATTTTTTCAATACAGGGCCGAGAGGTTTATTGACAACGGTATCAAGATTTTTATTAAAATCACCTCTCAGCATACCAGCATACATTATTTTTATATCATGTTCTATACATTGACACTTTTTGATTAAGACGCCTACCGTTTCATCGAACAATTCTTTCGTTACAAACAACTTTTATCGCTCCTTTGCTGATTCTGTCACTCTCAATTTATTTTCATCTAATACCGTTCAATCATTCTCTTAAATATCCAGCAAATTTTTCGGCTATTCTTTGATACATTAAAATTCTATTTTTGACATATTCAATTTAAAACTTGTGTTGCCAATTAATAGATTGAATATCAGATCATCTGACTCTAATAAAAAACCAATTTTAAAACATGTCCTATCGTTATTCAGTGGTCTATAATTATACAATATTGATGAATCATATTTAATTGGTTTTCTGTCTTTTCTACCTATGCGCACTTATTGAATTAATCGTTTAAAATGTTCATCAAATTCTAAATTGAGCTCTTCGGAATTTGATTCGTCATTATGTAAAATAAGATAAACATAATATTCAATCGCAATTTTCAATAAAAATCTTGATATTTCATATTTGTGTTCCTTATCATCTAATTCAAATCCCCTTGTAAAAAACATATGCGGCGGTTCTTTTATTAATTTATTAATTACTTCAGGGGAAACTCCTATCATTAAACAGTTTTCACCATCAATCTGTTGCCAGTGAATGTCACACTTTTCCCCACAAAAAAACGCATCACTATTGGGTATTCTACCACGTTTACTTTCAATAAGCTCATAGAATCTCAACTGTTTAAATCCATCCAAATTTAAAACAGGGTTTTCAATTTCTCTGGAAAAATAATTATTACACTTATCACACACAATTCCTTTATCTAAAATCAATTCATCATTTCCCAATGATTCTGGAATAATATGTTCTACACTTTTTGATTCAGTGCTATCTTGATTACAAAAAATACAATAATGTATCTTTCTCATATACTATTTCACCTCACATTATATTTATAATGAAATACGATGCCATCAGGATTATTACTGGCATCGTAT
>CAKPAV010000236.1 GCA_934133115.1 uncultured Bacilli bacterium | reverse complement strand
GGAAGTTAAGCTCTGCAGTGCTGATGATACTTGGCGGGAAGCTGCCCGGGAAAGTAGGTCGTCGCCGGAACTGAAGATGCGGAGGCGTTCCGTAAGGAGCGCCTTTGTATCCTTTAAATATCAATATTCCTCAATAGCTCAGTCGGTAGAGCACGCGGCTGTTAACCGCGTTGTCGTTGGTTCGAGTCCAACTTGGGGAGCCAAAAGAGACAAACACTTTTTATAACATGGTTATAATGATGTTTGTCTCTTTTTCTATGCAAATTTCACAGCAATTCTGGTTAGGAATATACAGAATCAACAAGCAGAATTAATTTATGCGAACAGAATTGGATATGCAAAACATTATAATAGTGATGTTTAAAATTTGATATTATAAATTATGTGCACATTTTGAGTTAATCAAGATGTGCTTTTTATTTAAAAAAATATAAGGAGGAACATTAAATGAAGAAATTGGATTTATACGAATCAAGATTATTTGGTAGAATTTGTTATGGGTTTGGTAGAGATGAAGATGGCTATGTTTACATTAAAGAAGATGAAGCCGATGTAGTTAGAATGATTTATGATATGGTTATCAATGGTCATAGTTTGCAAAATATTCAGGAAGTATTGTATAACCTCGGAATCAAATCTCCGTCAGGTAAAGATAAATGGACAAGAGACGTTATTGATAAAACTATAAATAACAAAAAGTATTTAGCTTATATTATTTCATTCGAAAATTTCGTTGAAGCATCTATCGAAAAAGAATCTCGTTGCAGATACGTAAGAAGTTAGCCTAGGGACAGAATTGCAGGTTTGTTATATAATTCTATTATTAAAATGAGAGGAGAATTGATTATGAACAAATCAGCAATTCAAAAACAGCTTCGGTATATTATTGCTAAAGAGCAGTATATGAAACCACTGCTTGAAAATGAAATTATAACCGAGGAGGTGTATAACGAAGTATTAGAAAATCTGTATGATGAATTTGAGGTCTGGAGATATAGCAAAATTCAGAATCCGGGCATTGAATTTAGAAAGAATAAAAGAGAAACAAAAAATAATCTAGCAGAACAGAATCCGGGATATATCTCTTTGACAGAATTAGCAAAAAGTAATATGAAAAAATCAACCGGTTACACTATTCAAATGTGGCTAAGAGATAGTGGAACTGTTGATGTTCTTGCTTTATGGGAGAATAAACATAATGAAAAGTTTATTTCTATTCCGGTAGAATTAAACGCTTTAACACCTAAAATATGGATAAAAGAAACAAATTCTATCGGAATTGTTTCAAGGCAGGGGAAGAATGGCGGAACATATGCACATAAGGAAATAGCGATGCATTTTATGTGTTGGCTATCTGCAGAAATGATGCTAAATGTTATAGAGAAATACTTGGAGGTAATGAATGATGAGAAAGATAACTGAAATTCCAGCTACAATTTTCAAATCGTCAAAAGACATAAATAGACAATATAGAGTGGCAGCGTACTGTAGAGTTAGTACAGAAAAAGAAGAACAGGAAAATAGTCTGGAAAATCAAATTACATATTACAAGAATAAAATTGAGAATACTCCTAATTGGACTTTGGTTGATATTTTCGCTGATTTCGGCATAAGCGGAATGAGTGAAAAGAAAAGATTGGAATTTCAGAGAATGATGGACATGTGCGATAAAGGAAAAATTGATTTGATTATTACAAAATCTATTTCAAGATTTGCACGAAACACCGTTGATTGTTTGACACATGTAAGAAAATTAAAGGCAAATAATATAGGTATTATATTTGAAAAAGAAGGGATCAACACACTTGATGCAGTGAGTGAAACGTTCTTAACATGGTTTAGTGCTTTTGCTCAGGCAGAAAGTGAGTCATTAAGCCAAAATGTGACAAGAGGTAAAAGGATGGGATATAAAGAGGGTAAATTTTCGTTTCCGTCTTGCCTATATGGGTATGATAGGGGCGATGGAAAAACACCTGTTATAATTCCAGAACAGGCTACTGTTATTCGAAAAATGTTTCATATGTATTTGGAAGGAAAATCGATACGAGGGATTAAAGAGTGGCTTAATGCTAACAAAATTGAAACACCAAAAGGCAATGAGTCATGGAGTAGATCTACTGTGTCTGGAATATTGAGAAATGAGAAATATAAAGGTGATGTACTCTTACAGAAAAGTTATACTGTAGATTATCTTACAAAGACAACAGCAAAAAACAAAGGTGAGGTAACACAATATTATATTGAAAATAATCATGAAGGAATTGTGTCACGGGAAATATTTGATATGGTGCAGGATGAAATGCAAAGAAGAGCAAGTTTATACAGTAGTAAAACTCCGAGCAAATACAGTTCTAAGTATGCTCTCACAGGCAAGGTGATTTGTGGAGAATGTGGCGCTAAGTATAGAAGAGTTACCTGGTCGAGAAATGGTAAAAAGAAAATCGTATGGAGATGTACGGAAAGACTCACTAACGGCATTATGAATTGCAAGAATTCGCCTACAATTTTAGAAGAAGATTTACATAATGCAATCATTGATAGTTTAAAAGAGATATTGCCTAAATTTGATGATATAGCTAAAAAAGTTGAAAATGAGATTGAGGCTGTTATGAAGAAAGATGATGACAACAATCCACAAGTTATCCAACGTAAAATTCAAAATTTCGAGAAAGAAATTAAGGTTTTGAGAAAAGTTTTAAAAGAAACAGATAATGAAGAATTTTATACCAAAAAGATACAATACATAGGAGAAATGGCACGAATTAAAGAAAAATTCATGATAGTTAATAGGGATAACAAAGATGGTTTGTTTCCAATAGTACATTATATAATTAATGAACAGGATTTGAATATAAATCAATACCTTGATGTAATTGCTAAAAACATTATCCAATCTATTATAATCAATACTGAACAGGAATTTATAATTTTATATTATAATACATAATATCAGAGATTCTAAGCCTTGTTATGCAAAAGTAGAAAATACTGATTGTGTATTTCTCTATATTGCCAATTGAAATATTTGTCAAAACATGATATAATATAAACAAATCGACCAGTCTATGTATTGGCCTATCATCTTGTTATAATTAAATTATAAGGAGTTTGCTATGGAAAATTGTCCTGATGTTTTATATCATTATACATCTGTTGAGTCGCTTGCAATGATCCTGTCAACAAAAACTTTTAGGTTATCGCCATTATCTGCTCTTGATGATTTACAAGAAGAAAAAGCAGAAGATGTAACAAAAATTGGGAGAACTATATTTGTAAGTTGTTGGACAGATGATGATAAAGAAAGTATTCCGA
>CAKPAV010000235.1 GCA_934133115.1 uncultured Bacilli bacterium | reverse complement strand
CCATTTATTGATAAAAAAAATCCTTGTGGAGTTTATGTAATTAATTATAAAAATGATCGACCAAATAAATCGCATTTCTTAAATATCGATGGCGCTGATTCATGTGTTTACGTTTATGTTAATGGTACTTTTGTTGGTTATTCCACTGTTTCACATTGTAACGCCGAATTTGATATAACCAATTTTTTAAATAATGAAGATAACGAAATTCGTCTTATTGTTTTTAAATGGTGTGCGATGAGTTACTTAGAAGATCAAGATAAATTAAGAATGTCTGGTTTATTCCGTGATATTTATATAACTAGAAGAAACAAAGACCATATTCATAGTTATCATCTTATTTCTGATTATGATTATAAAAATAATATGGCTACATTAACTTTTACTTCTGATAAAGAAGCACAAGTTTTATTTAATAATGAAATAAAAGTAGGAAAAAATATTCAATTTACTATTCAAAACGTTAAACATTGGAGTGCAGAAATTCCTAATTTATATGATGTAATTATTAGCTATAACAACGAAATAATAGAAGATTATGTAGGATTTAGAAAAATCGAAAAAAACGGTAATATCTTATTATTAAATGGTCAACCAATAAAACTTAAAGGCGTTAATCGTCATTCTTCCACTATTAATGGATATGTAGAAACTATTGATGACTTAGTTAATGATGTTTTATTACTTAAAAAATATAACATTAACGCTATAAGAACATCACATTATCCTGCTCATAAAGAATTGCCATTTATTTGCGATAAATATGGTATTTATTTAATGAGTGAATCTGACGTTGAATGTCATGGTGTAGTTTTCCAAAATGGCAATTATGATGAAAAATATTATAATTTATATGCAGAATCTCCAATGTTTCATGACGCTATTATTCACCGTCAAGAACGTAATGTAATGCGTGATATCAATCGTCCTTCTATCATTATTTGGTCACTTGGAAATGAATCAGGTTGGGGTAAAAACTTCATTGATGCCGCAAAAAAAATAAAAGAATTAGATAATACCCGCTTAATTCACTATGAACGTAGTTGGCTAGGTGGAAGTAACGGCGAACGTGATAAATTTAACTTTGCTAAAGATACTAACAAATACTTAGACATGTATTCAAGAATGTATCCTAGTTTTGAAGATTTAAATAAAATGCGTAATAGTGCGTTAGATATGCCACTTATATTATGCGAATATTCGCACGCCATGGGAAATTCATGTGGAGATTTAGAAGACTATGAAAAAATCATTGATGCAGAGCCTTCTTTTGCTGGTGGATTTATTTGGGAAATGATTAATCATTATGTTATAAAAGGAAATAAAATCCTTTATGGCGGGGATTTTAATGACCAACCTAATGACGGCAATTTCTGTATGGATGGCTTATTTACGCTCGACCGTAAACCACTTCCAGTAATGGAATCCGTAAAACATATATTTTCACCATTAGTAATTAAAAAAATCGATAATAATCATTATCAATTATTTAATAGATATTCATTTTTAACTATTAATAATGTTGAAATTAAAGCTATAAAGTTAATTAATTGTTTTGCTAATCCCAATGATATCGAAGAATTTAAGATTGAGTCTATTCCAGCACAAGAATACATTGAAATTAGCATTAAAAACGCATTAATAAATGAAACTGGATGCACTAGTATTTTATTTATTGTTAATGCTTCTACTATTAACGGAAACATTGAATATAAAGAAAGTTATATATTAAAAAATAAACCATTAGATTATGAAATTAAATCTAACGCAATTAAAGAAAAAAATGGAAAATTTGAAATTAATAATTTTGTTATTAACGAAAATGGATTAATTGAGTCTTCTTTAATTGATAAAGATTTAATACTTGAACCCGCTAATATCATTGTGGGCCGTGCTTATTTAGATAATGATAAAAATATGTATTGGTCGTATTGGAAAAATTGTAGTTTAGATAGCGCTAGATTTATTACTAGAGAAACAAAAAATGACGCTACTTCTATTACTTTTGATGGTTCTCTTATTACTGATACAACTTATATTGCAAAAGTTTCTATTACTTATGCTTCTACTGAAGATGGATTATTAGTAAAAATAAAAGCAAAAAGAAATAAAGAAATACCTTTCTTGCCTCGAGTTGGATATAGTTTAGTTTTAAATAAAAATTATAAAAAAGTCACTTATCTTGGTGAAGGTCCTAATGAATCTTATATTGATCGTCATCAAGGTAATATCTTCTATACACATGACTTTGATGTATTTAGTAAAAATAATTGTTTTAATTATCCTTATCCTCAGGAATCTGGATCACATAATAATACAAAATTTGCTTCTTTATTTTCTGATAATTATATATTTACAATGCTTGCTAATGAATTAGTTTCTTTCCAAGCTATACCATTTAAATTAAATGAATTTAAAAATCATGCTCACTTAATGAAATATAGAAGCGGACATGTTGTATTTAATATTGATTATAAGATGTCAGGCTTAGGCTCTAATAGCTGTGGCCCAGAATTACAAAAAGAATATCAACTTAATGAAGAAGAATTTAGTTATGAGTTTATTTTAAATGTTAAAAGGCCATAATTACTACTCTATTTTCATTTGAGTAGCCATAAATAAAATAAACTTGTCTAGTAGCATTAGATTTAATTTCTTCAATCGAATAATCAGTATCTAATATCATCGATATATAAATTTTTGATAATTCTAAACTTACATTAAATATAGGTAAAGATAATGTAGTTACATAGTCATTAGGAAATATAAATATGGCATGTGTCTCATTATCTTTTGTTTTATTTGAAAATGTTTTTGTTTTAACGCTTAATTTGGCACTATCAATATCTAAATTTAAACTATAGAATCTTGCAAAAAATTCATCTGAAGTAATAATTTCAGTTTTTTCTGGTATGTCTTTTTTTATATTAAACTTTGCTTCAGAATTATTACCATCATATTCGCTGGTCATAAAGAAATCATCGTCATCATTCCATACACTAACTTTATAATCAAATTTATTATCACCTAATGAATAGCGATGACCAATCAAAGAATATGATTTGTCGTTTACTCTAACATCAAAAAAGTGATCTGATATTGAAGCTCCATATGTATCTTTTAATATACTTCTTTGAAAATTCTTGTCTAAATATGGTTTAAATACTCGGTAATGCGTAAAAGCATAACCGCCAAAAATATAAACTAGTATTCCAACAAAGCATAATATTAAGATTGCATAAACTTTTTTCATATTATTTTCTCCATTCATTTCGTAGTTAGTCTAGCATAACTACATTATCAATGCAATAGTC
>CAKPAV010000234.1 GCA_934133115.1 uncultured Bacilli bacterium | reverse complement strand
TGATTTAACTATGAACAAGTGATGTTGATGTGGCATAATAAGGAGATAGGCACATTGGAAGCAAGTAAGTGTCTAGGTGTATCAACGACTACGTTCTACCAGATGATGAAGCGGTATGGTGTGTAGTGTGCAAAGTGTACAAAAAGGTCCTGATATTTTTGAACGAGTACAAAAATACATATCTGACCTTTTTGTACACTTTTTCAGTATGTTTTGACAGGTACAGAAAGGTACACCTTTTTTTCTGTTGTTTAAACGGGATAAATATATAAGTATTATTTATTAATAGTACAATTATTGAAACTTAATACTGATTTTGGTATAATCATAGAATATATTAATGAGGAAGGGGAGCAGAAATGGCATTAATAAGTTGTCCAGAGTGTCAAAAAGAAATAAGTGATTCTGCAAAAAGTTGTCCAAATTGTGGGGTTAAGATAAAAAAGAAAAGGAAACCTATAAAAAAATTCCATATAATAATAATCTTGACAATGGCAATGCTAATTATTGGAATGATTTCCGCATATTTTGCAATGCAATTATCAGAAGTAGAAAAGAATCAAGTTATAAGAATTAATAATTCAATTGAAAATGAGTTGACAAAGCAGTTAGATAATGATAACAAAGAATCACTTGTAAAGGTTATTGATGATGTAAATGCAATAATTGGTATTTATGATAAGCTTAAATGGAAGCAAAAAATTAGAGTTAACGGGTATAGTGATATTAATAGAAAAAAAGATGATGCTCAAAAAATGATAAACAATATTGATACTAATTCTGTAAAAAAAGTAATTGATATAATAAATAATATAGGTGAAGTTACTTTAGACAGTAGGGAATCCATTGAAAAGGCTGAAAAAGCATATAGTGAATTGCCGGAAGAATTAATATCTAGAGTTGATAATACAGGAAAAATTGAGGAGGCAAATGACACATATAATAAGTTAGTTGAAGAAGATACAAAGAAAAAAAATGAACAATTGGTTTTGGAAATAATCTCTTTAATTGATAATTTGGGAACTATTGATGATTCTAAGGATACCGAAAACAAAATAACTTCAATAAAGAAAAAATATAATCTCTTACCGAGTGATATGCAAGTTGGAGTATCTAATTATTCTGCTTTTCTTGAAAAAGAAAAGACATATAGTGAATTAAGAAAGCAAAATGAAAATTACAATGATGCTGTTAAATTGATTAAAGAAGGTGAACTAAATAATGCTCTTAAAATATTAAATAAGTTACCTGATAAGTATTCGGTTAAAGGAGAAAAGGTTTCAGCATTGAAGAAAAAAATTAATAATAGTGCTTGGGTTAAGCTTTGTGGTAAATGGACTTCAACTTCTGGTCAAATGAGAGTTACTCAAGTTTGGGATTATGATGATAGTTCAGAATGGTGGTATTACGATTTTAAAAAAGGTGATTATTATATTGATGTGAAATGTGGCCTAAAAGAAAACGGTAAAATAAAAGTTACTGTTAACGGAGATATACCTATCTATACTCAATATTCAACAATTTCAGAAGGTGTAAAGCAGAGTTTGTATAGTGTTTCTTTTTCAAAAAATGTAAATGGAATGGGGACTATACGTATTGATAAATATACTACATTAATATTATCTTCATCTGGAATATCAATTAATTATGATTTTATCAATCCAAATGAGAGTATGAATTTTACATATAAGTATACTACTCATATGAGATTAGGTAAGAGAATAAAGAAATATTAAAATTAATAAGAAAGATCAACGAAGACTAAGGCAATATATATGTGCAATTGAGGTTGTGAAAAGAGTAAATTAGTATATGAAGTGCAAGATTTTATTAATATTATAGGAATTATAACTGTAGAATTAGAAGAAAGGATAGTTATGACAGAAAAATAATATGTAGAAATATCTTAGATGCGAAAAGATGAAGTTGAGAATTAGTTAATGAGCTGGAGGAAGAAATAATGAAAAGAAAAATAAATATGGGTTTGTTGGTTTGTGGTTTGATATTTCTATGTGGATGTGGAAGTAAGGATTTGACAAAGTGTGTTACACAAAAACAAACCAAGGTCGAAGTTGGAACCAATATTAATTTAAGTGATTTGTTTGAATGTGATGAAGAAGTGCAAATTGGTTTTAAGAATAGTGATTCGTTTAATCCAAATAAGGTAGGAACTTATTCTATAGAAGCAACAATTTCTGATGGTAGTAATCAGATTGATAATAATTATTTGATAAATGTATATGATGATGTTTCACCTATAATTAATGCAGATGATATTATCATTTATGAAAATGATGATATTGATTTAACAAAAAAGGTATCTGTTGAAGATAATTCTGGCGAGAAAATAGAGGCGATTATTGCTGAACAAGATGTAGATATTAATAATCCAGGTAAATATTTTGTTAAATATACCGCAAAAGATTCTAGTGGTAACATTAGCGAAAAACAAGTAAGCGTTACTGTTAAAGAAAAATATACATATTCTAAATTAAAGAAGATTACAAAAAAAATAATCAAAGATAACAAGTTGGATAATTTGAAACTTGATTTTAATGATGAAGAAGGTATTGTGTGGATTGAATCAGATAGGTTCATAGGAAATAAAAATACTGATAATGGATTGGCAGCTGTACTTCCGTCTTGGTCACTTATGATAGAAGATAATAAAATATCATATAGTATTCTTGTTCATATTGTAGTAGGGGATGTTAAGGATTATCATAATATAAGAAAAGGATTTATAAAGTCTGAAAATGGACAGATTGAGTCTGACAGTACTAATAATAGTTTTAATTATAATTATGGGAGTTATGCCTGTTATGAATCGTTTATGAAATACCTGATAACTGATGAAAACAAGATTAGTGATAGCATTGGAATACTAAGTGGAAAGAATCTAAAATTTATTGGAAAAACAGACGATGGAGAATATTCATTAAAACCATCGAAAAAAGATGCTAAAGTAGTAAACCAATTAATCGAATTCTATAATGAATTAAAGAATTTTTCGGGAGAGTAATATAAATTATAGAATTATTGGTGTGGTTAACAATATGATTATAGTAAGAGATTTCTACGTTTGGCAGTTGTGTTAAAAATTGTGCTTGCTTACATAACAACATTTTATTTTCCGTATGCACTTGTTAATATGACAGTAGCATTTTTAGTTGTTTTTTTTGTTGCAGTGTGTTATAAGGCTTCGATTGTAAAAAAATTAATATGCACATTTTGTGTACTTGTGATGCTGTATCATAATAGTTGACACTTTTTGCTCGTATATGTTGAAATAAATTTATGAGTAAAAGGAGGCGCTT
>CAKPAV010000233.1 GCA_934133115.1 uncultured Bacilli bacterium | reverse complement strand
TAAAATACCAAAGACAATGAATCCTGCAGACATTGCTTGAGAAGTAAATACTTCTTGTTCATGTCCTCCCATAATAAACGCTTCATTTCTTAATGGTTCTAAGAAGAAACGAATAATTCCATATGCTACAAAGTAAAGTCCACCGATATCGCCTGGCACAATATACTTTTTAAGTCCTTTACCTACGCCATAAACAATTAAGAAATAAGAAGCGATATTTATTATTCCTTCGATTAAAAATAATGGAATAACAATATTACCAGGTTCTTTTGCCATAGTAGCTTGTTGTTTTAAAATCCAAGTAGGTAAGAAACTCCAATCACTCATTGCCACTTCTCTTCCATAAACTTCCGCATTCATAAAGTTGCCCCATCTTCCAATTGCTTGAGCAATTAAAATTGTTGGAACAATGATATCAAAACATTTAAGAATAGGAAGTTCTTTATGCTTCTTTCTTAAATAAAGTACACCAACAATAGCGCCTAAAATGACGCCACCGTGAATTGCTAATCCGCCATCCCAAATTTTAAATACTTCAACAAAGTCACGTCCCGCAAATTTGGTATTCCATTCTGCAATAACATACCAGATTCTTGCACCTATAATACCAGCCGGAAATGCTGTATAAAGTAAATCTTCAAATATTCCGTGTGGATATCCTTCTTTAGCAATTTTATCATCAGAAATAAAATATGCCGCTACTGCACCGCAAATAATAAATAAAGCATAGAAAGTCAATCCACCATCACCGATAGGAATAATGCGTTTTGGTAATGGAAATGTCATATAAGGAGTAAGCGATTCAAGATATAATGATACAAGTGGTATTAGTAATACCGCGGCAACAATGCCACAAATTTTAAGTAACTTGTGCATCTTTTCATTACCTTCAAGAGGTAATTCTTTTTTTCTAATCCATAAAGCAGTAAATACAAAATATACATCGATAGGAATTAAAAGAGTTGTAATAATCATCTCTGCTAAACCCAAGCCACTAATTTTATATCCGCCTAAACTAACGCCATAAGAAAACAAGAATGCTCCTATTGATGTAACAATAGCTAAGGCTGCTACCAAAATTACCACATATTTCAAGGATAATTTATCTAATTTGCCTTTCCATTTCATTGCAATTAAACTAATGAAAGATGCAAGGCCTATTAATAAAACTATAATTCCAGCTATTTTCATAAAATCATCCACCTTTTTATATCACTAGACTATCACTAATTACTAGTAATTACCACTATTTAATTTGTCTTTTCTAGCTTTTTCTTTTGCTAAAACTTCTTTTAAATATTTTCCTGTATAAGATTCTTCGACTTCAGCAACTTGTTCCGGTGTTCCAGTAGCTACAATTGTGCCACCTCTATTTCCACCTTCTGGCCCTAAATCAATAATATAATCAGCAACTTTTATAACATCTAAGTTGTGTTCGATAATAACAACACTATCACCATTATTAACAATACGTTGCAATACAGTTATTAATCGAGAAACATCATCAGTATGTAAACCTGTTGTTGGTTCATCAAGAATATAAAGTGTTTTTCCTGTTGGCCTTCTTTGTAATTCATAAGCTAGTTTTACACGTTGAGCTTCACCACCCGATAATGTGGTTGCGGGTTGTCCTAACTTAACATATCCTAAACCGACATCAAATAATGTTTGTAAACGTCTTTTGATGTTTGGTCTATTTTCAAAGAATTCTAAAGCATCTTCAATAGTCATATCTAAAACTTCGGCGATATTTTTACCTTTATATGTGCATAATAAAGTCTCCTCATTATATCTTTGTCCATCACAGTGTTCACATTTAACATAAACATCTGGTAAGAAATTCATATTAATTCTTGTAACACCTGCACCTTCACAGTTTTCACATCTTCCACCTGGAACATTAAATGAAAATCTGCCTTTATCAAATCCACGTGCTTTTGCTTCGACACTTTGAGCAAATAAATCACGAATATCATCAAACACTTTTGTATATGTTGCTGGGTTACTTCTTGGTGTTTTACCAATTGGTTCTTGTGAAACATTAATAACTTTATCAATATTTTCTAATCCTTCGATTGAAGAATATTTTCCTGGCGTAACCATGGTATCTTTATTTAAATATTTGTATGTTGCTTTCCATAAAATTTCATTTACTAAAGATGATTTCCCCGATCCTGATACACCAGTAACAAGTACCATACATCCTAAAGGAATCTTAACATTAACGTTTTTTAAATTATTTTCTTTAGCCCCTTTTATATAAATATATTTACCATTACCTTTCAATCTTGCCGGTGGTAAAGGGATAAATTTCTTTCCGCTTAAATATTGACCAGTAATTGATCTCTCACAGTTCATAATATCATTAACACTACCTGCGGCCACAACTTCTCCACCATGGCTTCCTGCCCCCGGACCAATATCGACAATATAATCCGCCGCACGCATTGTGTCTTCATCATGTTCTACAACAATAAGAGTATTACCTAAATCAACCATTTCTTTAAGGGCTTTAATGAGTCGATCATTATCACGTTGATGTAAACCAATACTTGGTTCATCTAGTACGTATAAAACACCTGATAATTTTGAACCAATTTGAGTGGCTAATCTAATTCTTTGTGATTCTCCACCTGATAAAGTCATAGACATACGTGCTAATGTTAAATAATCTAATCCTACTGATATTAAAAATTGTGCACGATTTCTTATTTCTTTTAAAACCATCTTAGCTATTTCTAGTTGAGTGTTAGTTAAAGTTTTTTCAGTTTCGTCAATAAATTTAAGTAAATCACTTATAGAAAGTAATGTGACTTCATAAATATTTAAACCATTAATACGAACAGAAAGTACTTCATTAGATAAACGCGCACCATGACATGTCATACATTCATAATCACGCATAAATCTTCCATACCATTCACGAGTCATATCTGATTGTGTTTCTTGATATAGTCTTTCTACTTTTTTAGCCACACCTTCAATAAAATTATTACGATGATTCACGTTTCCGGAAGATGAAACTAAAGTATAAGCATGAGGAACTGGTGAGCCCACAAAAACAATCTTTTTTTGTTCTGGAGTCAAATCTTTAAAAGGAATATCCATTGGAATTTTATATAGTTTACAAAGCATTTCAAAATCTTGCCAATCAAGATTTTTAGTTCCAACAATATTTTTATAAAATACAATTGCGCCTTGATTGATACTTAATTCTTGATTAGGAACTAAAAGATCTTCTGCTGCTTGTCTTTTTATTCCTAAGCCATGACAATCTGGACAACATCCCATAGGTGAGTTAAAAGAAAATAAGCGTGGTTC
>CAKPAV010000232.1 GCA_934133115.1 uncultured Bacilli bacterium | reverse complement strand
ATATAATTTACAGTTTGCTGTTCAACAAACACCTACGGAAATTGGGCAGGAATATGATTTTTGTAAATGGGGACTTGTTAATGGTGATGAAAAAACGAGTGATTATTCAAAGCAATTATATGAAGAGACTGGATCTTATCAAAGAGTATACTCTTACTATCCTGATGATTCAAAACATATGTTTATAGATCAATTTTATCTTTGCGATGATGGAATCTATAGAGATAAAGATGGCTATATTATTTGTGCTGATAAATATAACTTGGGATATAATGAAGATGGTACTAGCCATTGGGTTGGTCAAATAAATAGCGAAAATGCAGTTATTGTTGATACTCCATTTGGATTTGGTAAGGTTTATGATTCTTGTGGTCAAGGTAATATAGATATATATACACATTTTTGAGAGGAGAAATAAAATATGAAGGATAAAATTGCAAATTATTATGAGAATGTTGATGATGCAGCTATAAAACAGGCTGTTGAAAATTATAGAAGTGTTTTAAATGAAGTTAATTATGAAAACGGTGATGGTTTACCATTAAATACTCAAGCAAAATATGATAGTACATTTAACAATGGTACTAATTACTTAAAAAATACTGACATATTAGGCATGGTTCAATTATGTAATTCTTGTTTAGGAGTTGTTAGCAAAATTACAACATACAAAACTTATTATAGTGGTACTTATACTAATACATATAATGATTGTAGTACCAAGTATAATACTTATACTAATGCCCCAAAAACAATTACTAAAACTGATGTAAACGGAAATATAATATATAGAGACGGACAGCCTGTACTTATTGATAATCCGAAAGTTGCAACATATAAATCTGAATATATTAGTGCGTTAACTACTTTGGGGAATTGTGAAAAATATTTAAATGATTTGAAAAATAGTATTGAGTCTGTTTCTATCTAAATTGTTTACATAAATTTTACAGATTTTATTTAATAATTGTTTATTAAAATAAATTAATAGTGTAGAATAATAATTGATATACAATATATGTGGATGTGAGGTATCATGAATAAATATTTAGTTACTGTAATCGTTCCTGTTATTAATTTGACATTTGATGTTGAAATTCCTAATAATAGAAAAATTGGGACGATTAAAAAAATTTTATTAGCCGAGGTTAATAGTAAAGCTAGCGGAATGTATAATAAAAGTTTTAATGATATTAGAGTAATTGATAGAGATAATGGTACTGAATATAGTAATGATATGTATATTAAAGATTCTAAAATAATAAATGGATCAAAATTAATTTTGATTTAATAGAAAGGAAAGAAGAAATGGCTGTATTAAATATTGATACTGAAGGAGTAAGAGATATTGCTTCTATGATTTCTAATCAAGCTGATGAATTAGAAACTGAAATTAAGAGAATCAAAGAAAATCAAGAAAAACTAAATTCTTGTTGGACTGGAGAAGCTGCAACTGCTGCTCAAGTTGCTTTAGATGAAGTAGTTACTTTATATAATGATATGTTAGCTACAGTAAGAAGTACACATACTTCACTTGCAAGTGCTGCAAATTCATTTAGTGATACTGATACATCTAATGCTGGAATGTTTAAATAATTAGAAAGGAAAAAATAAAATGGGAAAAATTTATATAGATTACGAACAAGCTTCAGAAGTTATTGGAAATATAAATAGTGTTGTTAATGAAGTACAATCAACATTAGAATCAATTTCTGGTCTTTATTCAAGAATTAATAGTGGAGACGTTTATAGTGGTTTTTCTGCTGGTGAATATGAAGCTCGTTTTAATGAATTAAAGAAAACTGCATTTGTTAAAGTTCCTGAAGCAACATCAAAAGTAAATAGACTTTTAGCTGAAGCTAGAAATCAATATGCTGAAAATGAACAAAAAGCTGCAAATGCTGCAAATGGAAATTAAAGCATTTAAATATGCTTTGACTAAAGAACTATTTAATTAATAGTTTTTTGGTGAAAATATATTTGAATAATTAGGGAGGATATTATGAAAATTGAATATAATATAGATGATTTAAGACAATATTCTGAAAAGTTATTAGCTGAACATGAATCAATGGTTGGAGCTGTTACAAATTTAGAAGGACTTGTTTCTAGTTTTCAGGCAAATTGGTCAGGAGAAGCCCAAACAGCCTATATTGCTTTTTTTACAGATGCTATTGCGTCTTTGAAGTCTTATTTAGAAGAATTTGATATTATTGCTCAAAATTTAAATACTGCTGCTGATTATTATGAAAAACATGAGGAAACATATACAAATTGCTTAGGTTTTTAGGAGAGATTTTATGGCGAATATAAAAGTAAATTATAGTGGTATTGCAAGTGATATTTCTACGTTATCTTCTAATGTAAAAAATATTTGTGATTCTTTAGATAAAGTTAATAATGTCGAAAATGTTATACCTGAATCATGGAGAAGCAATGGTGCTGAACAATATAGAAGTGCTGTTGTAACTGATATTATTGCTCCAATTGCAAATTTTGAAGGAACTCTTACAGGACTAATTAAAATGCTTTCTGAGGTATCAGATAACTTTGATAATCTAGAAAATATTATTGGTAGTGAATTAAATAACTGGTTTAATGGTATGGTAGCAAGTGGCAAGGTATTAGATTTAGTTGCTGTTAGAGATGTATTGTTAAACTATGGAATAAATTATTTAACACAAGATGATACTTATTCTTCTATTCCTTATGGATCTGGAAGTTTAAAAACTGATGGATGTGGTTTTTTCTCTATGGTTATGGCTTATCAATTAAAATCTGGTCATAATTTGACAATGGATGAAATTAATAAGTTAGCGTATGCGAGTAGTGTAAATGGTGCACCTGGTGGAAATTATGATTTATCTTATAATACTGGTGTTAATTTAGGCTTAGATGTTAATAAGACTAGATATTCATCAATTAATGATGTTTATAATGCTGTTAATGATGGAAAATCTGTTATTTTCTTAAATCGTGGTTCAACTCATTTTAGATTAATAACTGAAGTTAAACATACCGATAATGGTGATGTTTATGTTGTTTATGATTCTGTTAAGAAAGAGTATCAGACTTGGACTGCTGATCAAGTTGCTAGTGAAGTTGCCGTAGGTAATGTAATTGAAGTTGGAAAATACGATAAAAGTAAGGATAATCTTCAAGATAGTTCTTGGAATCCTGGAAATGCACCTCTTTCAAGTGATAGTGTAGAACCTGGAAATAGTGGTGTACATAATCCAAGTGAGCCGACAACTCCAAGTGAGCCAACAACTCCAAGTAGACCAACAACTCCAAGTGAGCCAACAACTCCAAGTGAGCCAACAACTCCAAGTGAG
>CAKPAV010000231.1 GCA_934133115.1 uncultured Bacilli bacterium | reverse complement strand
CCTACTGCTACTTCATTTTTCATTCTCTGCTTTTATGTAATCGTTCAATCACACTTTCTTTTGTAACTTTTTTATATATTTTTAAAATGTTATATGTTATATTTATTATAGGTGATTGTAGTGAGATTAATAATTGAAGATTTAACAAAAAAATATGGAGATAATTTAGTTTTAAATGATATTTCTTTTTCTTTTGAAAGTGGTAAAATATATGGATTACTTGGTAGAAATGGAAGCGGTAAAACAACTTTTTTTAATTGTTTAGATGATTTAATTCCTTTCGAAAAAGGAAATTTTTATATTGAAACTGATGATGGTAAAAAAGAATCTTTAGAGGGAAATATAGGACTAGTGTTAACTAACCCAATGTTGCCAGAATTTTTAACTGGTTATGAATTTATTAAAACATATATGGAAATTAATAAAATTGATGAATTAGATGCAATAGAGGATTATTTTAAAAAAGTATCACTTACTAAAGAAGAACAAGATAAATTAATTGTAGAGTATTCAATGGGAATGAAAAATAAACTTCAGATATTAATGTGTATAATTTCAAAACCTAAAATAATATTACTAGATGAACCATTAACCTCAATTGATGTAATAGTTGCAAAAGAAATTAAAGATATTTTCAAATCATTAAAAAAAGATCATATTATAATTTTTTCTACTCATATTTTAGAACTTGCAACAAGTATATGCAATGAAATTGTAATTTTAAATAATAAAAATCTTGAATTGATTGATTCAAAAATAATTAAATCTTCATCTTTCGAAGATAAAATCGTGGAGATTTTAAAAGATGAAAAATGATTTAAAAGCATATTTTTATATAAAAAAATTTGATGCTATTCAAAATATAAATAAATTTATCTATTTCTTAACACGAAATGTAATTTTTTCACATTTTTTTCATAGTGATTTAACTAGTGAATATGAAGCTAAATCTGGTATTTGTTTAACATTAAATACATTAAAATTTTTAAAAAATAATTTAATTTATTTATTTTTAACATTAATACTTATAGTTATTTTTGAAGAAAAAACTAATTCATTCTTTTTCTTTTGTTATTTATTAGTTTTATTATATTGTTTGATATTGAAAATAAATAGGGTAACATTAAAGGAATATAATTTAATAAAACTTTTTCGAATGAATGGTAATAAATATGCTAAAATTAAAATATTTGGATCATTTTTTTCTAAAATAATATATGCAATATTACCAATAATTATAATTAATAAATCTTTAAAAATTAATTTATTTTTACTATGTATTTGTTTTCTATCTAGTATATGTTTAACTATTTTAATGGAATATATATATTTAAAAAATGTAAAGAAAAATAATTATATTATAAAGAAAAAACCAATATTAAAACTTTTAATATTTATTTCTTATATTATTTGTTTATTACTACTTTATAAGTTTAATTACTATATTTCTAATGAAATAATGATTTTTATAATGGTTATCACGATAGTTTTAAGTGCACTAATTAGTAAGTATATTAATAACTATAATTTTGATAAATTTTATAAAGCAAATTTAAATGATACATTTATTAAGGGACTTCAGATAAGTCAAAATAATAAAAATGTAACTAAAGTGATGATTAATAATATTAATGGTAACATTGATAAAAATCAAACTGATAATAATATTGGCTATAAATATTTGTTTAATATGTTTTTAAAAAGATATCATAAAAATATAAGTGCTGTTACTAAAATGAGTGAAGTTATTGTATATATTGGATGCATTATTCTTTTTTTGGTACCATATATTTTTAAAATAGATAATATTATTGATAAATTATTTGATTTAAATTATTTACTTTTTATAATAATATATTTTACTTGTTCATATAATTCTGGTTTTTTACATCTTTGTTTTTTAGAAATAGATAGATTTTTAGTTAATTATAATTTTTATCGTAATAAACAAAGTATAAAAGAAAATATGTTTTTAAGATTAAAGCATATGCTTAAGAAAAACTTGTTTTTATCTTTTATAATTAGTTTAACATTTTTACTTACTTATTTAGTTTATAATTTAAAAGCAAGTTTAGTAAAAGTTATTATTTTAGCTACTATGCCTTTGATACTTACAATATTTTATACAATTTATTATATATTTATCTATTATATTTTTCAGCCTTATTCTTTTGAAGGAACAATTGTAAATAAAATATATAAATTTTTAGATAATATAATTTACTTTTTTGCTTTTGCATTTTACTATTTTGAAATCAAATTAAATTTATTAAGTATTGGTATTCTAATTTTATTTTTATCTATTGTATCTATTATTTTTTATATTATAATTTTAAGAAAGGGTACTAAATCATTTAGGGTGAAGTAATGAATAAAGAAGAAAAAAGATCATTTTTAAAAGAGTTTAGGTGTGTAGGTGGATTTATTTTATTTTTTGTTTTATTTAGTGGAATATTACAAGGATTATTTAGTTTAGTTTCAATTTTAATTGAGGAACTATTAGATGTTAATAAAATTTCGAGTTTTATTATTAATGTTCTTAATTATATTGCAATTATTTTTACATATTATTTGGGATATAGAATATTTTTAAAAAAGTGGAATAATAATATTAACTATAAAATAGATAAAAAATATAACAAATTACATATTGTTTTAGATATTATAATAGCTATTATTTTAATAAGATTTTGTTGGATTATATGGGAGTATTTTTTAAATTTTGTTAATTATAATCAAAGTAATTTAGATGATAGTTTAGATTTTATTTCTATAATATATATTGCCTTAATTGGTCCATTATGTGAGGAAGTTATAATGCGTGGTTATGTTTTGAGTACATTAAAAAAATATGGTGTTTATTTAGGTGTAATTATTTCCTCATTTGTATTTGGAATGTTTCATGGAACTGTTACTCAAATTATCCCTTGTATATTTATTGGAATTATTTTATCCACTCTTACACTAAAATATAAATCAATTTTGCCCTCAATAATAACGCATATAATAACAAACTCTATTACCATACTATTGTTTTTTATAAATATTAAAAATGAATTTTTAATAAACATAATAAAAATAGTTATTATTGTTTTATCGATGGTAATATTAATATATTATTTAATTGTTAATTTTAAAAATATAAAAGAATTTATGCAAAGTATTAAAAAGTTTTTAGTTATGCAATTTCAAAGTATTGCATTTATCTTATTTATTTTATTAGAAATATTTAATGTCGTAATGGAAGTGTTCTTTATTAAGTAGCAAATGCTACTTTTTTTTGTCACTTAAAAGTCATTTTGTTATAATATACTTAATTTGAAAGAAGGAAATTATGGAAATTTTAAAAGT
>CAKPAV010000230.1 GCA_934133115.1 uncultured Bacilli bacterium | reverse complement strand
GCACATATCAGTATTTGAAAAACTTGGGGATAGAAGAGATATAGAAGGAGAAAATAATGAGAAATTCAATGACATCGCTTTCTTAATTGTTTAATAATGTAATTTTTAGGATACATGATTATCAAAGAGGATATACGAAGGCATTCCACAAAAATTAGAGCATAACTAAATGGATAACACTGGCAGAAATATCTAATTACGATTTCTGCCCAGCAAATGAAGAGATACTATTAGAACTACAAAGGAAAGACTAATGGATTTATTTTTAGAGAAAATTTTAACAACGGATAAAGTAATTTGTGATAATATTGATAAAAAAGAGGCGTTGGGTATAGAATTACTATCCCAGAATATCGTTGCGCAATTAAGAAATTTTGTTGAGGCCATTGCAAGATTTTTGTGTCGACAAGAAAAAGAAATTGCTGATAATCAAAAAGGAACACAAACTGCAATAGCATATATTAAATCCAAAGAAAAATATTTATTTTTAGTTCGTTTTCATAAATGTTTACAAGTGTCTGCCTCTCATTCAACAGTAGAGCCCGATGTTGCCATTAGGCTAATGCATAGATATTGGGACTATTTGTACGACTGTAAGACTTTTTTAAAGAAAGAATACGATATTGATGTTTTACGCAATTTGGATAATTTCCCAATAGAGCAAGATGAAACATTAAAAGAGTATTATGAGAAGATATCTATTCAAATTAATAAAAGAAGTATTGTACAAATAACAGAAAGTCCAACAAACAGATATTATGTATATAAGAAAAAAGTGTTCAGGGTAAACGGCGAAAAATATTATGAAATTACTTTGTCTGAGGCTGATAATAAAGCTTCGAAATTTGATAATATAATAGCTTTTACAAAACTTAATATTCCAACATTTTATGCAATTCATCCAAGACTTATAGATTCTAAAATCCACATATTAAATAGAGATATGCCGATTCAAATTATTGTTGGGTTTAAAGTTTCTGTGAGACCATGTGAATTTGATAATTTTTTTAAGATTATTAACCACGCTACGAAGGTATCAACAAATGATAATGAATATAAGGCATTAATGAACTATTTAACAAAAACCGGCTTAAGTTTAACAGAATTAATTGACCTTGATGAAGATGACTTTGTGAAAGTAAAAAGCGAAGTATGTAAAGAACTTAGATCGACTCATATTTTTGACGGACTTACTCTTTGCCGTCGGTATTATGATAAACCAGGTTATAACGTATTGGTATATCTATTACACAAATTAAGAAATGTTGTTATAAAGGACCAATATTATTATGAAACCAATGAAAAATTGTCTAATTTGCGACTTAAATACAAATGTATTGGTTTTGACACAATGCCTTTTGCATTTGAGTTATCTGATCATTTTACTAATTTGGGCGAATTGTTTTCTTGCATAAATCCTGCTGGAAGAGAACACGAATTATTAGGTAGATTAATTAAAAATAATACTGAAATAAGGGCTAAACTTTATACGCCAGAGAGCGAATTGGATAGGTTTAGAAATTTAGATTCGTTAATAGCTAAGTATAACTCATTATTGTATTATAAACATAGGGAAGAAGGTTCGTTAAAGCATGAGAACGGATTTGTTTATATTAATGGTTACGAGAAAAATACAATTCAAATTATTCAACAAATTAGATCTTTAACTTCTTCTGGATTGGGTGGGTATGTCGAATCATTTGAACAGTGGATGCAAGAAACAGGATATAAAATTGATTCTGAAGAAAAAGATAAAGCATTAAGAAAACTTTTTGCTTCTTCTAAAGTCGCTTTGATATATGGTTCGGCGGGAACTGGAAAATCTACAATGGTTAAGCATATTTCAAATTTCTTTTCTAACAGAAAGAAGATATACTTAACAAATACTCACTCAGCGAAGGAGAACTTAAAAAGATATGTAAATATGACGGAGAACAATACATTCTCCACAATAAAGTATTATATATCTAATGGCGGTGGAGAGTGTGACGTTTTGTTTATAGATGAGTGTAGTACTGTTAGTAATGTAGATATGGTTAATATTCTTCAAAAAACGCAGTTTAAGTTACTAGTATTGGTTGGTGATATTTATCAGATAGAATCTATTAGATTTGGTAATTGGTTCGCTATTGCTCGTTCGTATATACCGCAAAATGCTATTTGCGAATTAACATACGTTCATAGAAGCACTGATGATGTGCTAAAAGCTTTATGGGAATCTGTTAGAAAACTTGATGGTAGGATGGCTGATTTGTTGGATTCTAATCATTATTCAGTTAAAATGGACGAATCCATTTTTAATAAGGTTAATGATGATGAAATAGTTCTTTGCTTAAATTATGATGGTCTGTATGGAATAAACAATATTAACAAATTCTTGCAAAATGATAATAAGTCTAAATTTGTAAAGCTGGGAATGGATGTATATAAAGTCAACGACAGAATTATTTTTAAGGAAAATGAACGTTTTGGGGATTTGTTATACAATAACCTTAAAGGAAAGATCATTGATATTGAGGATAATGGTATTTCTGTAAAATTTCATATCGAGGTAGAGAAAGCTTTTAATGATTTAGAGGTAGAGGATGCTAATTTTAAATTAGAACCTTCTCGGACAAAAGGTAAATCTGTTGTAAGTTTCGATGTTAAGAAATTTGCAAATAGAGATGATGACGATAAAGATTCTTTATCTATTGTTCCATTTCAGATAGCGTATGCTGTCTCAATTCATAAAGCTCAAGGTTTAGAGTATGATTCAGTTAAAATTGTAATAACGGATGAGTTTGAAGAGTTAATATCGCATAATGTATTTTATACGGCAATCACTAGAGCAAAGAATAATTTGAAAATATATTGGACGGAAAAAGCACAACGATATATACTAGAAGAGATGCGTCAAATGTATAACAAGCAAGATGCATCAATTATTGCTAAGAAGTATAAATTAAAAACATACAGTTAAAAGTATTTTATTTGTATATAATAATTAACTTAAAATTTAACTATACATAATAAATAAACGAAGAAATAGGTTAAACAATGGTGGATACTCCGAAAGCATATAAATTGAATAAGGAAAAGCGGGCGGCGGAGGAAAACGGGAAGTTTCTGTATTATTTTTACGACCGCAAAAAACTGACGTCGGTTGCGCTTCCCGAAGAGCAGTTCGATAAACTCGTGGAGATGGACAGGGAGTATTATAATCTCGAACGCCGTGAAAACGACCATAAAACAACCTTCAAAAAATCCGCAAATGCCAACGTTTATAAGAAAATCGATTTAGAAAAAGACGATTTCGGACAAGCCTCGGAAGAAGATCCGGATGACGACGATGTTTCCGGTGCTGACTTTACCTATAAAATTCACAAGCAGTGCG
>CAKPAV010000229.1 GCA_934133115.1 uncultured Bacilli bacterium | reverse complement strand
ATTTATTTGTCCAGCTTAATCCAAGAAAAACGATGAGGATTCGTTATTCATAGAATAAGTTACGAAATTAGTTTACACAATTGTGGGTTAAATAGCAACAAATATTTTGTTTTTTTGCTTTAAAACAAGCCACGTAGGCTTTTATATATATTAGTATCTTCAATTTGTTGATAAACCGCAAGCGGATTGCGTTTTTCGTCTATAAACAATACCACATTATTATGCCCGATTAATTTCATTGTTTTTCCATCTTTTATTTCTTTCGCTACTTTTTCATCTACAGTTATAGTATCCATACTTTTTAATGCTTCATACGAATTGATAATATTTTCTTTTTTTACACTACGCATTGTTTTAGCCTGTTTTAAAGAAAAATTACCAACTCTAGTGCGTTTCAAACTAATTAAATGTCCAACTGTTCCTAACTTTTCTGCAAATTGCTCACCGAATGTACGCACATAAGTTCCTTTAGAGCAATCAATAGAGAATTTAATCAAATTATCTTTAATTGATATTAAACGAACCTTAATTATTTCGATTGTTCTAATCTTTCGATCTATTTCAATGTTCGATCTTGCTAATTTATATAATGGAACACCTTTATATTTTACTGCCGAATACATCGGAGGAAGTTGATTCAATTTTCCAACGAAGGAATGTAAAATTTTTGAAACTTCTTTTTTATTTAATTCTGGAACTTCTTTTCTTTCAATTATTTTTCCGTCTAAATCTAAAGTATCCGTTTTTTCACCCAATTTTAATGTTGCGATGTAATGTTTGTCTTCTTTTTCTAAAAATGGAACAACTTTTGTTGCTTTACCCATTACTACTACTAATAAACCAGTTGCAAAAGGATCTAGAGTGCCAACATGTCCCACTTTTTTAAAACGGAACTTTCGCATTAAACAATTACATACATCTCTAGATGTAACTCCAGCAGGTTTGTTTATTAAAAATAATCCATTCATAGTATCACAATTCTCCAACCATTATTATAATATAAAATACTAAAATGACAATTAAAATTCAATGAAAAAAACGGCCAAGACTGACCGTTAAATTTTCTTTTTGTGCTCAATAGCTTCTTTTTCACGCGCTAATGAAGCTTCTAATTTTTGGGCGCGTTCATAAGTATCATCAATTACAAAAGCAAGTTCAGGAACTTTATATATATCTAATCTTTTTGCTAATTCACTACGTATAAATCCTTTACAACGATTGAGTGCTTCAAGTCTTTTCTCTTTATCGCCTTTTCCTAAAAAAGAAACATAGACTTTAGCAAAAGAATTATCGTTATTAACAATTGCTTCAGTAACACTTACAAATCCTACTGAGGAGTTCTTTAATTCAAATTGCAAAATTTCCGAAATGTTTTTTTGAATTAATGAGTGAATGCGTTCATTACGATTAGCCATAATTATTTTTTCTCCTCAACCATTTCGTAGCCTTCAACTATATCTCCTTCTTTAATATCGTTAAAGTTTTCAATAGTCAAGCCACATTCATAGTTTTCCGCAACTTCTTTAGCATCGTTTTGGAAACGTTTTAAAGAATTTAATTTACCTTCATAAATAACTACACCATCACGCATTAAACGACATAATGAATCTCTTTTTATAACGCCATTAGTTACCATACAACCGGCAATTTTACCAATTTTACTAGCAACAATTACTTTACGAATTTCAGCTTGACCGGTAATATGTTCCTTATATGTTGGTTTTAATAAACCTTTCATAGCGGCTTCTACTTCTTCAGTCAAATGGTAAATAATTGTATGTAAACGGATGTCAACTTTTGCTTCTTCGGCTTTGGCACGAATTTTTGCATCTGGGCGAATATTAAATCCAAAAATGATTGCATTAGATGTTGAGGCAAGTAAGACATCAGTTTCTGTAATAGCACCAGCAGTTGAGCGTAATACATTGATTTTAACACCCTCAACTTGCAAGTTAAGTAATGCACCTTTAACTGCTTCTGCACTACCTTGATTGTCTGCTTTAACAATACAATTAATTTCTTGTATTTCGCCTTCATGAATTCGATTATATAAGTCTTCTAATGTACCGCCACCAGAAGAATTACGTTCATCCATAGTTTTAGCAAGTTTACGTTTTTCAGCGATTTCACGTGCTTGCTTTTCTGTTGGGAAAGCCATGAATTTATCACCAGCAATTGGGACTTCTGTTAAACCAATAATAGCAACTGGCGTTGATGGACCAGCTGATTTCAATTCAGCACGATGTTCATTTGTCATTTTACGAACACGGCCATAAGCAGCACCGACAACAACAAAGTCTCCAGCATTTAATGTACCATTTTGTACTAATAAAGTTGCTTTAGCACCTTCGCCTTTATCAAGGCGTGCTTCTAACACTGTACCTAAAGCATAACGATTAGGATTAGCCTTTAATTCAAGCATTTCAGCTAATAAAAGAACGTTTTCAAGTAAATTATCAATGCCAATATTTTTCTTAGCAGATATTTCACAGAAAATATTTTTTCCACCATATTCTTCTGGAATAATATCTAATTCCATTAATTCTTGTTTTACACGTTCAACATTTGCGCCTGGTTTATCAATTTTATTAATAGCAATAATGATAGGGACATTAGCCGCACGAGCGTGATCTATTGCTTCTTTAGTTTGAGGCATAACCCCATCATCAGCAGCAACAACAATAATAACAATATCCGTAACAGAGGCACCTCTGCTTCTCATAGCAGTAAATGCTTCGTGTCCTGGAGTATCAATAAAGGTAATTTTTTTACCATTAATTTCTTTTTGATAAGCACCTATAGCTTGCGTAATTGCGCCAGCCTCTGTATCAACAATATTCGAATTACGAATAGTATCAATAAGTGTAGTTTTACCATGATCGACGTGACCCATAATTGTGACAATTGGCGAACGTTCTTTAAGAGAACTTGGATCATCGACAATTTCTATGTCTTCAAAATTTTCTTCACTAACAACTTTTTCTTTCTTAAAATCATAACCAAACTCTAAACAAATTTCACCAATAAGTTCATCATCAAGGTTTTGATTTAATGTAACCATTTTTCCTTGCATAAACAAGAAACGTATTATACTAGTTGCTGGAATATTTAATTCCTTTGATAATTGGCTAACTGTTATGTCACCTGTATAAACGAATATACCACCATTAACCTTATTTAATTCATTTTTATTATTATTTCGATTTGATGGGATATTGCTTACACGTGCTGTTTTGGATTTTTTATTTTTTCCATTAAACGACATATAAATCACCTGCTTTCATTAAGAATTTTTTCTTTTAATTTTTTGTCACATATACCAACTGCACTTATATAGTCTTTTCCTAAGGATTGGCCAAGTTCTTCTTTACTAAATAAGAT
>CAKPAV010000228.1 GCA_934133115.1 uncultured Bacilli bacterium | reverse complement strand
GATGAGGTATGCGATGCATTAAAAACACCTGTAAGTAAAATTTCAAAATCAAATATTCTTAATGCTACAATACCTACAGTTATCGAATATACTGTTAAACAAAACGGAAGTAGTTTAAATGATAGTCTTAAAAACTTTGGGATAACTACCGATTCATTAAATTTCGAAGTCGATGATATTGGTGAAGAATTATCTTTAATGCTTGATGCGATTCCCGCAATTAATAGAATTGCTAAAACTAGTAAAGATGGTAAAGTTGATTTTAAAAATATTGAAACCTCAGATTTAAATAACATTCTTTCTACTGTGTATTCATCAAATATCTTAAATCCAAATAAAGAAGGAGAAGTTAGAAACTTCTTTAAAATTATTGATAAAGTATTTAGTGATTTAGGATATGATGACGGCCGTATTACCGAAGGATTAGAAGAAGATAAGTATTGGTCTGGTAATAATTCGGAAATAAATCAATTTTGTGAAATATTTGATATATTGAAGAAAAATAATTTCTTTGATTTATCAAATAATAAAGATGCTTACTTAGATTCAACTATTTTAAAACCAGAGTCTATTGAAGAATTATTTGGCGAAGTGGATAAATCAAAACTTTTATCTAAAGGATTAGGCACTATTTTGGATAATCTTTTATTAGATAGTTTATCAAGTGTTACAGGTGATAAAGTATCATTTAAATATATCGATAATTGGGCTAGTGAAGGTGAAAACTTTGCTAATGTAATTGATAGTTTACAAAAATTCAATAGTAAAGGAATAAGCCTTGATAAGATTGATTTTCTAAATAGTACAGAAATGGATGAAGAAAGTGGAAAATTATTAACTGAAAAATTAGTATCTTCTTTAGCTAATTCCAATATATTTGAAAATGGCGCTAAAGGATTTGGGGATTTCCTATTTGACAAACTAAAAAGTATTTCAGATATTAAAATGAATGATATTGATAAATCAGGAACAGGCGAACTTACTTATATTAAGAGCGAAGAAATATTTGATAGTATTAATGATTGGCAACCAGAAATAGATGTCTTATTTGAGTTTATCAAAAAATTACAAACTATCGGAGCAGGTAATGAACAACCAGGGTCCACGGGTATTCAAGAATTAATGAATAATCCTTCTAATCATAGTGATTTGTTTAAAGTAATAAATAAATCAGAAGCGTTCCGTATGCCAATTGCTAATGGAATTTATGACGCCGCAAATAAAATTAATATTTCTAGTCTACCAACATTAAATATCAAAAATAACATTAATATAGATGCTTTAGTGAATATGGATAATTATGATGAACGTAATGATGAAATTCAAACTATTTGCAATATTATTGATAATGTAAATGATTTAAAAGATATTCAATTTAATGATATTAAAACCAACTCGGCTAAGCGTGAAACATTAAAAGTAATTATGGAAAATATTCATAATTCTAAGATGTTTAATAAACCAATTGAAGAAGGACATGTCACAGTATTTGAAAATCTAATAGAAACTCTTCTTTCAGTTGCGGATATTAATGATGATGTTATTTGTGGAAAGATTAATGGCTCAATGGATTTAAAATATAATACTGCAATCGAAATTATTCAAAACATCCCTAATAACTATGTGGACAAAATTGATGTTGATGATAAATGGATTGGAGAAAATGGAGAAATTGCTAATATTATCAAAATTATTGGAGATATTAGTGAATTAGATTTAAATAATATTGATTTAGCAAATATTGATTTAACAAAAAATACATTACTTGAAGATTTGAATAATTCAAAACTATTATTCCGTGCTCTCCCATATTATATTAATCAATTTGCTTCAAAGACTGATACAAGTGGATTCTCAAGTGAATTTGACTTAAAAGCACTTAAAGCGGATTATACTTTTAATAAATATAGTGGCGAATATGATTGTTATGATGAATCGGAAATTAATACATTAAAGACTATATTTAACAAATATTCAATCATAAAAGATTTAGTTGGTTCTTCCTCTAATTTAAATACAATTAAAGGGAAAACTAGTGATGTATCAGAACTATTAAAAGCATTATCTACTTCTGAAGTATTTAATTCTACATCATCAGTTAGTGGAAAAGACACAGTGTTTATTCAAGTAATTGAAGAAATGTTTACCAAGTCAAAACTAGATGAAGCTATTTATGACGACTCATTATTTGATTACCAAGGATTAACTATCAAACAAAATGCTCAAAATAAGATAAAAGGTATAGATAACTGGAATTCTGAAATCGATAATCTAATTAATATAATTAATGTTTTACCAGAGTCATTCAATACATTAAATGATATGAATGTTTCTAATATTAGTCCAAATGAAGTAATAGAAATATTAAAAACTATTAATGATAGTGAGTTATGTTATGATGCAGTTCCAAAATATATCAAAGAGGCATTTATAGGAATTAACATTGGACAATTTTCGAATAATCAAGAAGATTATTTAATGAAACATAGTGGGGATTATCGTAACCTTTATTCTGCTAGTGAGCTTGATGTTTTAAAAAATATGCTTAATACTCTTTATGATCAAGAAAATAATCAATATATGAAGTTTGATGATTCGTTTAAAGTAACTGATTTTGCTAAACAAAAATCATTGACTAATATCGTTGCTTTCTTAACAAATTCTAAAATATTTAAGGGATGTCGCGGAGAAGTATTCTATAACGCTATTGACTCAGCGGGATTTAGTTCGAACATAAGAGAAAAAAATTCTTCTAAATGGAAAGTATTTGATGACTTATTTGATTTAATTGAAGTAAAAGGCCAAAATCAAATAAATAGAGAAGGTGCTTGTTTAGATAGCATTGTTGGAGAATTAGAAGATGTTATTAATGCTTCTAATAGTGGATCAAATACATTAAAATCAATTCCACACACAACTGTTAGAAAAGTATTTGATGCTTGCTATTTATATGCAGGCGTAGAAAACAAAGCATTGCTATCTTGTGAAATTGTATCAGGATTCTTAAGTAACGCTATTGTGAATTCTAATTATTTAGACAATGATTATTATGACACATTAGGTAATGTTAAAAATGAATGGTTCAACGCTTGGTATTATGATGGAACTAATGATTATCAATATCCATTATTTAACAAGTTAGAAGCTGATACGCTTGAATCAATAATTGATGTGATTAATGGAATTGATGAAATTACATTTGATGCATCAACACAAACATCAACATTAAGTAGAACTATGCTCGACAAAATTGATACTATGTTTGATAAAATGAAAGATGAAAATAGTAATCAATCGATAATTGGGTTAGCACTTTATGAAAAAGCAATTTATAATTCGCTTATGGTAAGCAACCCTGGAATTTGCGAATTAGCCCATATATCTG
>CAKPAV010000227.1 GCA_934133115.1 uncultured Bacilli bacterium | reverse complement strand
GTTCTAAAGGATAAAAATTATTAAACTCAATAGATTCTATTAATTCATTAGATTTTAAATTAATAATATTTAATTTGGTATTAATAATGCTATACATAAAATTATCATCATATTTAATAAAATCAGCATTACTAATATTTTCTACTTGTGTGTCTTTAGTGCCATCATTAACTACTGGTAAAGTTAATGAAGTACTTTTTTCTTTTAATAAGAAAGTAGTGGCTTCTTTTTCGCTTATTTGTTTAATATTACTAACATTTGTTTCGTTAGGAATAATCACTAAAGCAAACAAGAATACAAATAATAATAAAATATTACTGAAATATAAGACTTTTTCCTTCATAATATCACCGGTAATATTTTGGGATGATTATGAAAAATTAAACATATTAATTCTTTAAATTGTTTCGAAATTCTTTTGGAGTTATACCAAATTTTTTCTTGAAAGTTTCACTAAAATAAGAAGATGTAGTAAAACCTGTGGCAAAAGCAATATCTAATATTGACATATCCGTAATTTTAAGTAAGTTACATGCTTCTTGCAACTGACATTCTAATTTATATTCAATAATAGTTTTTCTGGTTTCTTTTTTAAAAGCATGCGCTAATAAAGAAGGAGAAATAGATAATCGATGGGCAATTGATTTTAATGTTAATTGATTATAATAATAGTTTTCAATAATATTAATAGCGTTAGCTACTAAACTAGATTTATTTTCGCTTTCAACTTTTTTAAAGTTAATAGAAATATTTCTTGCAATATATTTCATAATCATATTGTAACTATTTAAGATAATATCAAAACTATAATCTTTGGTGGTTTCTACTTCTTGAAATATGATTTTATAAAGCATTAATAAACTATTAAAATCGTTATTATTTAAAGAAAAATAAATTATTTTCTTTTGGAAATCATTTGGTAAAAAAGCTTCTAATTTATTAATCCCGATAGCGTAAAAAGTACATTTTGTTTTTGATACTTCGCAATGTTTGGAATTTGCGTTAATTATGATGACATCGCCTTTTTTCATATCAATATTACGATTCATTGTGACAAGTTTTCCTTCACCATCAACAATTAATAAAATTTCTAAGTTAGGATGTGAATGATAACTAGCTTTAAAGTTTTCATCAATGGTGGTCTCAGATATATATAAGAGATTATTTTCTTCTGGAATAGAAATTAAAAGTCGACGATGCATATTATCCCTCTCCTTTAGATAAAAATATAATACACGATTGTTATATAAAATTGCAATATTGTTATATTTAATAAAGCGCTTTACGTTTATTATTTAAGTGGTTAAAAACTATTTGCATGGTGATGCAAGAAAGAGGCACTTATGAATTATTATTTAGCTATTGATATTGGAGCATCAAGTGGTCGCCATATATTAAGCCATATGGAAAACGATAAATTAGTAATGGAAGAAATATATCGCTTTGAAAATCAAATGATTTCTATTAATGGTCATTTATGCTGGGATATTGATCATTTAGTAAATGAAGTTAAAAACGGATTAAAAAAATGTAAAGAGTTAAATAAAATTCCTTCAACAATTGGTCTTGATACATGGGGCGTTGATTACGTCTTATTAGATAACGAAGATAATATTATTCATCCAGTGTACGCATATCGAGATAATAGGACACAATCAGTTATTAAATTAGTGGAAGATAAAATTTCTTTAAATGAATTATATAGTATTACTGGTATTCAAAAGCAACCATTTAATACAATCTATCAATTATATGATGATTTATTAAGTGGAAGACTTGAAAAGGCATCTAATATGCTCATGATTCCAGATTTCTTAAGTTTTTGTTTAACAGGTGTGAAAAAGCAAGAATATACAAACGCATCAACAACTTCTTTATTAGATGCTAAAAATAGAAACTGGTCAAAAGAAATTATCAATAGACTTCAATTACCATCGCACTTATTTAAAGATCTTTCTTTTGCAGGCGAAGAAGTTGGCTTTTTAAAAAAAGAAATAGAAGAAGAAGTTGGCTATAGTGCCAAAGTAATTCTTGTAGCCACTCATGATACAGGAAGTGCTGTATTAGCGTATCCAAGTAGTGAAGATGAAATATATTTAAGCTCTGGCACTTGGTCCTTAATTGGCGTAGAAAATAAAGAACCAATATTAACCACAGAGAGTAAAGAAGCAAACTTCACTAATGAAGGTGGAGCATATAAAAACTTTCGTTATTTAAAAAATATTATGGGATCATGGATGTTACAAAATATTCGTAAAGAATATATGCAAATTATAAACAAAAAAGTAACATTCCCAGAAATGATAAACTTAGCTAAAACTTCAACATTTGATGAAGTAGTGGATGTTAATGATAATATCTTTTTAGCGCCTCCATCAATGATTAATGCAATAAAAAGTATATTTCCAAATAAACATTTAGAAATTCAAGATGTACTTAGTGTAACTTATCATTCATTAGCGAATGCTTATAAAAACGCTATTAAGGAAATTGAAGATATAACCGGGAGAACATTTCATAAGCTTTATATCTTTGGTGGAGGATGTCAAGATAATTACTTAAATGAGTTAACTAAAAAATACACTGGCCTTGATGTTTATGCTGGACCAATTGAAGCAACCGCAATTGGAAATATATTAGTGCAATTAATTCATGATGGAGTAATTCAAAATATTCAAGAAGCAAGGCAATTAGTTTATAAATCATTTATTGTTAAGGAGGTAAAATGATTATGAAAAAAGAAGTAGTGGAAAAATTCAAAAGTATCGGAGTAGATGTTAACAAAGCTATGCGTACTTTAGCAAAAGTTAAAGTATCAATTCATTGCTGGCAACTTGATGACGTCCAGGGATTTGAAAATGCTGGGCCTTTAACTGGTGGCATTCAAACAACTGGTAATTATTTAGGAAAGGCACGTAATTTTGAAGAATTAACTAAAGATTTAGATAAAGCTCTTAGTTATGTTCCAGGCTCTAAAAAAATTAATTTACACGCCATATATCGTGTTAGTGATGAATTGGTTGATCGTGCGGATTTAGAACCAAGACATTTTGAGGCTTGGGTTAACTATGCGCGTGAAAGAGGCTATGGCTTAGATTTTAATCCAACTTGCTTTTCTAGCCCAATGGTTAAAGACAATATGACTTTATCTTCACCAGATGAAAACATCCGTAATTATTGGATTAAACACTGTATTGCATCTAGAAAAATTTCGGAATACTTTGGTAAAGAGTTGCATCAAAAATCATTATGTAATATTTGGATTCCAGATGGCTTAAAAGATATTCCAGGTGATCGTATGGGTCCTAGAGCAAGACTTAAAGATTCTTTAGATAAAATTTATAGTGTTAAATGTGATCATCATTATATGGATGATTCTGTTGAATCAAAAGTATTTGGTAT
>CAKPAV010000226.1 GCA_934133115.1 uncultured Bacilli bacterium | reverse complement strand
TAGTAATAGATACTAAAACATCAGGATTATGAATATCTACTTTATAATTAGTATTTTGTAAAATATATCCAGCGATAACGCGATTAATTTCATCACTAATGATTGGATATAATTTATCCGCGCGTTTTGCCTTTATTTTAAAAGTATTTTTATTTTCTTTTTTAAGTAAATCTAAAACCATATTCTTTAAGTTTTCGATGTCACGATCAACTTTCATGACAAGCGAAAAAGAATAAATTCCTGATACATCTTTTAATCTTTCAATAATTGGTTCATAGTCAGTATCATTTAATTTGATATAGATATGATCCATACGTACTTGATATTCAAGATTTTTAAAATCTTTTAAAGCATGTTTAACATTAACACCTAATGTATTAATAAAATCTTTTTTGTTTTTTCCTTTGGTAGATAACTCACCAAATCTTATCATGATATGATCATAGTTAATATTATTCATTATGTTACTCCTGTTCTTTAGTACTTTCTAAAATGCTATGTAAAGTAGTTATAAATATTTTTGCTTCTTCTAAAGTATTAGATTCATCAAAACTTAATCGGATTGGATTAGAGGCTTCCACACTATTCTTATTCATAGCCGCTAAAACGTAAGACTTGTTGCTTTTCTTTGATGAACAAGCAGAAATTGTTGATACCATAATATCTTTAAGCGATAAAGCTTCAACAACAACACTTGCTTTATGACGTAATAAAGAGAAGTTTAATATAAAAGGCGAAGCATCTAAAGATGAATTAATTACTACTTCATCAAAATTTGCTAATTCTTTTCGAATATAGTTATTAATCTCTTGCACTTTTTTTAATTTTTTATCTTTATTTTCTAAAGCAAGGCGTAAAGTTTTTGCTAATGTTACATCTTTTGGCATATCACTAGTACCACTTCTTAAATTAAATTCTTGTCCGCCACCAGATAAAAGCGGTAATGGTTTAATACTTTTTCTTATTGCTAAAAATCCAGATCCTTTTAAGCCATGAATTTTATGACTTGAAGCAATAAACATATCAATTAAATTATAATTAACATCAATTTTTGTTATTGATTGTGTCGTATCAGAATGGAAAAAACATTTTGGATATTCATGAACAATCTTGCTTAGTGCTTCAATATCATTAATTTCGCCAGTTTCATTATTAACATGCATTATCGAAACCAAAATTGTATCGTTTCGCATAGCTTTTCTTAATGTATCCGGTTCAATTATACCTTTTTCATTAACTGGTAAAATTGTTACTTCAAAACCAAATTCTTCTTCTAATTGTTTAAAAGCATTAAGAACTGAAGGATGTTCCACATTAGTGGTTATCAAATGTTTCCCGCGGTTTTTATACGCTAAAGCAACACCTTTAATAGCCAGGTTATTTGATTCAGTTGCACCAGAAGTAAAGATAATTTCATAGTTTTTATCTAAGCCTAAAAGACTTAGCACTTGTTCACGCGCTAAGTTTAATAGACGGCTACTTTCTAAACCGTATTTATGGTTACTAGAAGGATTACCATAATATTTTTCTACAAGTTGATTAAAAGATACTAGTAAGTCTTTATTGACGCTTGTCGTCGCAGCATTATCAAAATAAATCAAAATAAAACCTCCACTTAATTTAGAATATGCAATCAGTTAAATTTTAACTGAGTTAAAGCCTATTCTTTTTCGATATTTGATGCATGTTTAAGTTTTTTAGTTGTGTTTCCTGCATCTAAATAAGCTTTTTCAAATTCTAAATCGAAAAATGATGTTTCGACTTGATTTAATAATACTTTAATATCACTTAAATGATATCTTTCACGATTAGCGTACACCACTAAACTTTCAGTTAATAAGGCAAAATTAGCATTTTCTTCATTAGATTTAACTAATTCATCTTTATATTTAATAAAATTCATAACTAGATTATTAATATTAGCAATATCAATTGGTTTAATTTTTAATAGTGCATCAATTTCATCAATAAGGGCAAATGCTTTAGCAAATGCTTCTTTTTGTTGATTTTCATAATCAGTTACATAAGTTTCATGAATAACTTTATAAGTGTTTTTAAGTTCAAAATATCCATTATAAATGATGTCATTTGCGTTATTAAAATCACTTTCAAGTGATAATAAATATGATGAGAAATCATTTAATTTTAAGGAAGCCACTTTTGCTTCATCCGCTAATTCATTACATTTATTACGAAGTAAAGAATAAGGTTGTTTAGTATTAGAATGAATATAAGTGTCTAAAGTACGTTTGATGGTATCAAGGCGAGAAACATTGAATTTAATAACATCGATTTCATTAATATATTTATCAGACATAATATAGTCTTTTTGAACTTCTGGAATAATATTACAAATTTTTACTGATTTATTTTCTAAATCTTTTACTGATTTATAAACATCATCAATTGAAGAAGAGAATTCTTCCTTAGCGCTCTTTTCTTCTTCGAATTTTTCTAATAATTTATTAATACATTCCAAAATATTTTCTAAATCATCATTACAGTTTTTTAGCTTGAATGATTTCAAACGTTGTGTTATATCTTGTAAAGAAGCCTCAAATTGTTCAATAGTGCTATTAACATGAAGATGATTTAAAGGATAACCTTGTTGTATCATTTCTTGATATTTTAATTTTAATACTGAAATCTTATTGGGAACAACATTACTAACTTTAACACATAATAATGGTAATTGTTCAATTACTGGTTTAAGTTCTTTAATAGCCATATCAATGCGTTCAAGTATGGCATCAACATTTTCATAATCAGCGCGATCGATTGCTTCATCAAAACGTTTAAATGCTTCATCGATATTATTAAATAAAATATCAAATGAATCTTCCACTAATTTTAATTCGCCTTCATGTTCAAAATATAAAGCTTTAATATTTCTTAAATCTTCTTTTTGGGCTAAAGCTTTCTTTTGTGCTTCGTTTTCATTATGTAATAAATCATTTAATTCATTTACGAATGCTTCAATTTGATTACAATAGTCTTCTAATATAGCACGATTTCTTTTAATGCTTTCTTTATTAGCTTTTCCTTTAGTTTTGTCTAAACTATCATGAAGCATTTGTAAAGCATTTGTGGCTTGATCATTTTGTGTTTGTAATAAATCTTCATATTTCTTTAATAAATTAGTATAAGTATCAACATAAAGTAAGTTGCAACTAGAAATAGCATAAATTCTTTTTAAAGATGAAGAAGCTTCACCTATTAAAACCGTACGATAATGTTCATATTTCTTTTCAATTTCTCTTGTTGCTTTTGCTAATCTATGCTTTTTAAGTACTAAATTAAATAAAGTTATAAGGACAAATATCACAATAATTGCCACAATCATAACAATAAAAATAATATTTATATTTTTGTTCCACCAATCACTAAACTTACTTAAAATCATAC
>CAKPAV010000225.1 GCA_934133115.1 uncultured Bacilli bacterium | reverse complement strand
GATAAAACAATTAAATGGTCAATTCCAAATACTAAAAAATATCCAGGAAAGCAAATAGTTAGAGCAAACTGGGATACATTTACTTGGGATACTAAAGTTACAATTGGTGTTGATCAAGGTACTTATGTACTCGATGCATCAAATGAAGCAGTTAAGAAAACATATCGCTTTGTTGATGGACTTGATACTTCTGGAATATTAGTAAAACGTATTACTGAAACAAAAGAAGAAATTTTAGATACAAGTTTATTAAAGAGCGAATTAGATTTAGTAAATAAAAAAGTTAATGTAATTATGCCTAATAAGACAGTTCAATCTTATGACATTATACTTGATGATTCAGAAGCATCAAATACAATCACTGGTAAGATTGGTGAAGTGGAAACCAAATATATTGTTAAATCTTTAGATACAATGAAAGTAGTCTCAGGCGATAAGACAGTTGACGTTAAAATCGAACTAACAGGATCATCTAAACTTAAAGCAATTGTAATTGGTGAAAAAATTAGTGGTGATGATGATTTATTTAATTCATTACCATCTAAAATCTCAATGGTTGAAAAAGATGGAAACTTAGTAATACCAGAAAAGAGATATTTCACAAGTACAACAAAAGCTAATCCATATTCTCAAGATGGAAATACATACTTTATCTTCGACTTAGCAAATGAAACAGTCGATGTCATCTGGACATTTACATATCAAGGGCCACAAACTCAAGAAATGAAATGTACATATACATTATCTGGAGATTTGGCAGATGGTGTTAAAGTAACATTACAATCATGTATTAAAGAGACCAATGGACAATGGCAATGGTCAAGTAATAAATCATTTACAATTACAGAATGTAGTGTAGATGACTTGCCATTTGCTCCAGTCTTCTAAAAAACAAGATTCGAAGATTCGATTTTCGAGGGAACTAGATGAAATTCTAGTTCTCTTTTTATCATTAAATAAAAAATCCACTAAATCACTTTATTTAAGTAAAATTTTAGTGGATATATCAATTAAACTGGTGGAGCCAACGAGGATCGAACTCGCGACCTCTTCGTTGCGAACGAAGCGCTCTCCCAACTGAGCTATGGCCCCATGCATTGATAATTATAGTTAATTTACTTGAAAAAATAAATAATTTGTTAAATAATTATTTTGCTTATATAAGATTTAATCATTGATAACTTATTAATGAAAAGAAAACGTTTTTCATAAATAAATTTTTATTATGATTTTTCTTCCATTAAATATGCATAGTGGTATAATACAAAGTTGTGAATTTGCAAGGAGATGTTTAATATGTTTTTAGAAGGCATTGCTAGTGATTATTATATTATATTGTTGCCATTAGCACTAATTCTTATTTTTTCAAAAATATTTATGAAAATCTGTAAAAAATTAAATCTACCATCGGTAATTGGTATGATTGTCGCAGGTTTATTAATTGGGTTAATTTCTTACATACCTAATCAAGATATATTAAATGAGACAACTCAAGAAGGATTAGGCTTCTTATCTAAAATTGGTGCAATCTTAATTCTTTTCTCTGCAGGTTTAGAGACAGACTTAAAACAGATTAAGTCAGTGGGCGGCCCAGCAGTCATTATTACGATTGCGGGTGTTGTTGTTCCAATGGGCTTAGGATTTTTAGTTGCAACATTATGTAATGGTGGCTTTGCTAATCTTACTCATGATGCATTACTTACTAATTTATTTTACGGAACTATTTTAACGGCAACATCAGTTGGTATTACTGTTCAAACATTACGTGAAATGGGAAAACTTAATAGTAGAGTAGGGTCTACAATTGTTGCAGCAGCAATTATTGATGATGTATTAGGGATTATTGTTTTATCGTTCGTTCTTGCATTCAAAGGTAATGGCGGAGAAGCAGTTAATCCTTGGATTGTTGTCTTAAAAACAATTGGATATTTTGCGGTTATTGCTGTTTTATCATTTGTGGCTAGTAAGGCATTTAAGTGGCTTGATAAGAGATTTGAACACCATCGTTTAGTTCCAATATTCAGTTTAGCATTTTGCTTTATTATTGCTTATTTAAGTGAAAAATATTTTGGTATTGCTGATATTACAGGTGCATATATTGTTGGATTAATCTTATCCACTAATAACGAAAGCGGATATATTGAAAGAAAGACAGACATATTAAGTTATATGTTATTTGTTCCAGTGTTTTTTGCTAACATTGGCATATCCACTAAATTTGAATCAATAAGTGGCTCGTTTGTATTATTTGGTTGTTTATTTATTATTGCAGGTATTATCGGCAAACTTGTTGGATGTGGAATTGCCGCAAAATGCTGTAAATACTCTTTCTCTGATTCTGTAAAAATTGGTGTTGGCATGATGGCTCGAGCAGAAGTATGTCTTGTTACAGCTTCTAAGGGAGCGGGAATTATTGATAATAACATTATGCCATTCATTGTGATATTAATTATTGTTACAAGTTTGTTATCACCAATATTCTTAAAATTAATATATAATCACGATAAGAAAAAAGAAGAAAAACTCCAACTAAAAGAAGCAGAATCTAATCCTGATTTAAACACTCAAAGCAATTAAAAAAAATTGGCGCTTTAGCCAATTTTTATTTTGCATGTATCATTATAAATGCTATCTTCTTTAATGATTTCATCAACACTTTCTGCGCTTATAAATCCACTTAATGGGTTTTTAATGCTATCAATATGTCCCACGATTGTGGCATTAACTTCGCTATATTCAAAACTTAAATCACATTTAATCATTTTACAATTTTTAAGAGTCAGATTTTTACAATAACATAAAGGCTGTGTTCCTTCGATAGTGCAATCGATTAAAGTAAGATTTTCTGAATACCAACCTAAATATTCTCCTTTAATGTAACTATTTTTAACAGTGACATTCTTTGTATGCCAGAAAGCATCTTTAGTATCTAATTTTGAATCTTCTAATATCATATTTTCCACATATTGATAAGAATACTTACCAGCAAAATCGATATTTTTAATAGTTATATTTTTGCTATCAAGGAAAGCATATTCGCCAACTAAACTACAATCACAAAGCGTTAAATTTTCACTTTTCCAACCGAATTCTGTAGAATTAATTTTAGAATTAGTAATAGTTATGTCTTTACATTCACGTACAGCTTTGACTCCATCAAGTACGCAATCTTTTATACTACCATTTACGCAATACCATAAACTTGCACGGCAATCGATATGAAATAAATTGTTAACTAATTCAAAGTTATGATTATGCCAAATCGGGTATCTTAAACATAATTCTGAATTTTGAATTTTAATATTACGACATTCTTTAAAAGCTGATTCGCCATCTTCTTCGCCTTTAATTTTACAGTTATCAAATATTGTATCAACAGAGTGATAAAACGCTCTTTCTTTGCCATCAGTTACGTCTTTAATAATCATTAGTCTCATCTCCGTTCATATTATATTAGAT
>CAKPAV010000224.1 GCA_934133115.1 uncultured Bacilli bacterium | reverse complement strand
GTCCTTAACGGATTTAATTCAAGAAGGTAATTTAGGATTAATGAAGGCAGTAGAAAAATTTGATTATACAAAAGGATTTAAATTTTCAACATATGCAACTTGGTGGATTAGACAAGCTATTGAACGCGCTATTGCGGATAAATCACGTGCAATTAGAATTCCAGTTCATATGGTAGAAACAATTAACAAAATGAATCGAGTGCAACATTTATTAACACAAGAGTTAGGTCGTGATCCAACTCCAGAAGAAATTTCTGAAAAAATGAATGGTGCGCTAACTCCAGAACAAGTTCAAGATAATATTAGTCTCTCACTTGAACCTGTTTCACTTGAAAAATCAATTAATGATAATGATGATACGTGTATAGAAGATTTTATTGAAGATAAAGATAGCGAGACTCCAACAGATTACGCTAATTCTCAATCATTGAAAAATCAACTATATTCTTCAATGAAAATATTGAATGAGCGTGAACAAAAAGTTTTACGTTTACGTTATGGACTTGATGATAATCAACCGCGAACACTTGAGGAAGTAGGACGTGAACTTGGTGTTACCCGTGAGCGTATTCGTCAAATTGAGGCAAAAGCAATTAAAAAGTTACGCAATTCGACGCGTTCAGAACGTCTTTGTAACGGAGAATAGGAACAAATTATGAGTTTATCAAAACGATTAAATGCTATTTATAATTTAGTAGATCAAGGATCTTCTTTAGCGGATATTGGCGCGGATCATGGTCAATTAGTTATTGAATTATATCGTAATAATGTATGTAAAAAACTATTTTGTAACGATAACAAAATAGGTCCATATACTATTTTAAAATCAAACGTATCAAAAGTAAGTGAAGATATTGAAGTATCATTATCTTCAGGAATTGAGGCGTTACCGGATTATATTGACACTCTAGTTATTGCGGGAATGGGTGGAGATTTAATTGTCGATATATTAAATAAAAACAAAGAAAAATTAAACAATGTTTCTACGCTTATTTTAGCGCCTAACACTAATGCTAATTTAGTGCGACAAGTAGTTAATAAGTTGGGTTATAAAATCACCAATGAAAAAGTTATTTTTGAAAAACATTATTATCAAATTATTCGTTTTGATAAAGGTGAAGCAAAATATACGAAAAATGATTATTTATTTGGGCCAATTTTACGCATTGAAAAAAGCAAAGAATTTATAAATATGTTAGATTATGAAAAAATCAAATTAGAACGCTTATTAAACGAAAACTTAAGTGAAGAAAAAATCAAAGAAATTGAAGAAAACATCAAGGAGATTAATCATTATGAATACTAGATCAATGCTTATAAAATTATCAAAACAATTTCCTAAAAAAATTGCTAAAAAGAATCATGACTTTGTTGGATTAATGGTTGGAAAATTGCCTGAAGAAATAAATAAAGTTTTATTATGTCTTGATTTTGATGACCAAATATTAGATGCGGCCTTAAAAATTAAACCGGATTTAATTATTACTCATCATCCATTCTTTTTTGGCTCTAAAGCTAAAATATTGCGCTTTAACGAAAATAAACGTTTTATCCATGATACTTTAATTAAAAATAATATTGCTTTATATTCCATGCACACAAATTTTGATGAAGGCGAAGGCGGAATGAATGATGCTCTTGCGGAATTATTGAATTTAAACGATGTTTATGCGCCTGTTTTAGAACCAATGATGCGTATTGGTACATTAAATAATGCGATGGCAATTGAGGAATTTGCTAATTACGCTAAAAATAATCTTCGCGTAGATTATGCCTTATTAGTAAAAGGAAACGATAATCCGATTAAAAAAGTCGCTATTATCGGTGGCGGTGGCTCTAGAAGACACGAAATTGCATTAACAGAAGGAGCGGATATTTATATTTCTGGCGATGCTCCGCATTATGTACGTCGTGACATTATTTTAGAAAAATTCAATTATTTAGATGTTCCTCATGAAGTTGAAAGAGCGTTTATGCCCCAGTTAGCAAAAATTCTAAAAAAAATGGATTCCAATATGGAAATTACTATTTTGGATCATGAAATTATGCCGAAAGTTATAATGTAAGTAAATAATTTTTTAATTCAATTAGTGTTTCTATAGGAGTAGAAGCGCCACCTACAATTGTGGCATAATTATATTTTGATAAATCACAGTTAACAATATCGTTAACTGTTTTTATTTGTAAAATTTCTTTATCTTGATATAAGGTTCTGGAAATATCATATAATTTCATCGTATTAGAAGAAGTATTAGAACCAACAATAAAGATTAAATCAGAATCTTTATTGATATTATAAAGTGCTTTTTGTCTTTCATAAGTAGCGTTACATACTGATTTAGCAAAATGGGCATCTTTAAAATGAGCAAAAACATCTTTTTTAATATCTTCTAATTCTAAGATTGATAAAGTAGTTTGGCAATATATTGTGGGATGATCATTTTTTACATTTTTATAATCCATCCCATTAAAAATATCATAAAAATGAATCTTATTTGATAATAAAAGAGTTGACTCCGTTTCCGGATGACCTTTTTTACCAATAAAAATAACTTCTTCATTATTTTCTAATGATTTTTTTATTAATAAATGATTAGTCTTAACAAAAGCACAAGTAGTGTCAATAACAATTAAACCTTTATCTTTGGCTAACTTATCAAGAGATTCATCATGTCCATGGGCAGTAAAAATAATAGCACCTTCATTAATATCATTAATAGCTTCTAAAGGTGTTTTATTTTCAATAGTTATAATCCCTAATTTACTTAAATTATCAATGACTATCTCATTATGGACAAGCATTCCTAAAATAAAAGTTGGTAAATTATATTTTGTTTTTGCATCAATAGCCATATTAATTGCGTTATTAACTCCATGGCAGCATCCTGAAGGAGAAAGAATATCAACTTTCATATTATCACCAAATTTATTATATCATAGTTTAAAAGAATGGTCTATTTGGAGAATTTTGCTCTTTAAATTCTTTGGTTTGATTACTTTCTTGTTTACTTTTTTTCTCATTAGGAGTAATAATTTCAGGATTATCAATTATTTCCGTTTCAACTTTTTTATTATTACTTCTAAATAACTTTGATGTTATTCCTTTAGTTACTCCTTTTAATCCGCCAAACAAAGGTTTTACTTGTGTGTATAATGGAATCGCGGTTGCAACCGTAGAGATTACTTCTTGGGTGCCATTTAAGAATTTAGAAAATGTGAACTTTGGAGCAATTGAACGTGTTGGTACCTTAATTGGCATTTTTGATCTCGGGGTATTAATTGGGCGATTGAACATACGATTATTATTAAATTGATTATATGGGTAATTTTGATATGGATTATAGTAATTACCATAGTTATCATATTGGTTTTTAAACATATTATCACCTCTATATAGGATATGTAAAAAGCCTAAATTTGTTAATTTAATTTAATAAATTAAAAAAAATGTGTATAATTAACAAGGGAGTTGATA
>CAKPAV010000223.1 GCA_934133115.1 uncultured Bacilli bacterium | reverse complement strand
GAATATGGCTGATAAAGGATGTACAATTTCTAGCGGTAAAGCAGTAGCAGTTGATGATGTCACTAATGAAAGTGTTAGAACAACCATGAAAAATTCTTCCCACTTCGGTGATGTTGCAATGGAATTAACTGGCGCTGATGGCCACTTATTCTCTGGCTTAACTAAAGATAATATGGTTGTAGGTAAAGAAATTACTGTTTCTGTAACTTATGCTGCAATTAATGGTGGCGGTATGCACTTAATCATGATGGGTGGAGGAAATAAAACATTAACTAACAAAGTAACTAACAATGAAGATGGTACTTATACAATCTCTTGGACAGGTACAGTTTTAGATGGTTGGTATCAATTAAATATTTATGGCGCAAATAACCCAAAATTTGATATTTTCGTAGGTGAAATTAAAGTGTCTTTAAAAGAAGCAGCGGCACCAGATCCAGATAAAACTCCTAATGGATATGAAGTTGGGTTTAAATTTGTAGTTACTGATCCATTTATTGATGGAAATACAAAAAAAGTTAAATTTGATGGTAATGCTGATGTAGCTGCCGTTGAAGCTATGGGTACTGCCCCTTATAAACTTTCATTTGCTACTGTTAACTCTAATGAAATTTGGTTTAGAGCTGGTGGCAAGATTGAAAATGGTATGACATATAGAATTACCTGTAATTATTATATTACAGAATCTAACAATCAAAGATTAATGTATAACATTGATAATGCTGATTTTAAAGAAATTGGTCCATCAACTGTCGGATATCATCAAGGCGTTATTGAATGGAAAATGCCAAAAGATGTTGATTTCTTCTCAATATTTACTCCAGGAGAATCAGGATTTGTTGGAACAGTTTATATTAACACTATTACTGTTGAACTTATTGGTATTAATTAATTAAATTAAGCAAAAAAGAGTTGGGTGGATTTTCACCATCCACCTAACTCATTCATTTTGTAGTAAGGAACATGATTATGAAAAAAATATTAAAAGATTTAAAACGTCGTATATCTTTAAATAGAAATCGACTATTAGACCATATATATCAATCAAGCGATGTGTTTACTCAAGGCGGTTCGTGGCCAGGAGATTTTGAAGGTCGTGATGTTTTAGCGCTAACATCTTTATATTTTGCTTTAGATGGCTATAACGACGAACAAGAAAGTATTTTGTGTCAATTAAAAGATTTGTTTAACCATATTCCTGAGCATACTAATAAGTATGGCTATTTTGGTGAACCATTTAATGGAAAATTTGTTGATGAACAACAAGTATCGGGTAATTCTTGGTTTTTAAGATCGTTAATTAATTATTATTATATTAGTAAAGATGAAAAGTATTTAAAACAAATACAATCAATTGTGAAACAATTTTTAATTCCAATTGCGCCTTTTTATGATCATTATCCAACCTCAAAAAGAGAAAAAGGTGGAGTAGGTGGAAAATTAGAAGGCTCATTTATAGATGGTTGGAAATTGTCCACTGATGTGGGATGTGCTTTTATCATGATGGATGGTATGACTAAAGCATATGAAGTAACCAAAGACAAAGAATTGAAAAAAGCTATTGAAAAAATAATCGGAAATTTTTTGACAATTGATTATATTAATTTAGAATGTCAAACACATGCAACATTATCATGTGCAAGAGGTATTTTACGTTTTTATAATTTAACGCAAGATAAAAAATATTTGGATATTGTAGAAAAAATATTTGATAATTATGTTTCATTAGGTATGACTTATGATTATTCCAATATTAATTGGTTTAAAAGAGAAGATACTTGGACAGAACCATGTTGTGTTATTGATAGCATGATTTTAACAAAAGAATTATATTTAATTACAAAAGAAAATAAATATTTAGATATGTTTAATCGCATTTATGAAAATTCTATTAGAACTTTCCAACGTAACAATGGTGGAGCAGGATGCTCAACTTGTGCCACTCATACACATTATGAAATGAAAATGTTCTTATATGAAGCTTATTTTTGTTGCACTATGCGTTTAGGCGATGGTTTTGGTAATATCGCAGATTTTGCAGTTATTAAGAATAAAGATAATTATATTGTTCCATTTGCTTGCGCAGTTAGTTATGAAGATGAAGAATGTTCTTTTGATGTTGATGCTGAATTTTATGAAACACATAAAATAACTATTGATGTAAATAAAACAGCTAATAAAACTCTTCTAATACGCTTACCAAAGAATGCTTGTGTTGAAGGATTAGAAAAAAACAATGGATTTGTCATAATTTCTTTATTAAACAAAGGGAAAATAGAATTAAATATAAAAATAAATGTAATAGACGAAAATAGTTTGAAATTTTATGGCGATATGTTATTAACAAGAAAAGAAGAAAATATTGAACCTAGTTTTTTGATTAATAATAAAGTATATTCATACATATATGATAGTTCAAAATATAGTGAAGAAGAACTAAAAAAGAAGGTACAATATGTTAGATAATTATTTTTTAAAAGCAAAACCAATTTATCCTAATTCACTCATTGATGAAATGAATGTTTCTTTGTTCTTTGTTAGTGAAGTTGAAATTACAAATGTAGCTAAATTAGTAATTACTGCAAACAATTTATATCGTATTTTTGATAATGGAAATCTTTTAGGATATGGTCCTGCAAGAGCGGCACATGATTATTATCGTGTTGATAGTTATGAACTTAATAAAGGAAAACATCACATTGTCATTGAGCATGTTTATTATCATTGTAATAATTATTGCTCGACAAATACAAAACCTTTTTTACAATGTGAAATTATAGAAGATAAAAATGTCTTAGCATTTACAAGTAATCCCAAAGATTTTAAATGTTTTCTAAATAGTACAAGATACCAACGCGTAACTCGTTTATCTTATCAAAGAGCATTCTCAGAATCTTATCATTTTACTAGCAATTTGATGGATTTTTATAAAGGAATAAACAATACTTTTAAAATGTTAGAAACCGATATAGTAGAAAATAAAAATTTATTAAATCGCAATGTTGATTATCCTAAATTAAAAGCACTAACTTTTAAGCCTATTGAAGAAGGCACTTTTGAATATGATAGTTTCATTAAAGCATATGATGATCGTTATATGCATAAAGAAAACTTAATGATTTTCCCAAAAGATACTTGGGAAGTAGATCCAAATGAATTTATTTCTAAACTAAAATACAAAGAAGAAAAGATTAAAGAGTTAATAAGTGGAACATTTAAAACATATCGTTTGTCTTCTTCTAAAACAGGATTTATTTCTTTTGATATGACAGTCAAAGAAGATAGTGAATTTTATTTTATATTTGATGAGTTAGATTGGAGTAATGGTAAAAGTAAACCGATGGAAATTATTTTTTATCGTAACACTACTCATAATATCATTTCTTATGAATGTAAAAAAGGTAATTATCAACACATTACTATTGAACCATATACTATGCAATTTATGCGTTTGGTTGTTAAAAAAGGCAATGTAAGTG
>CAKPAV010000222.1 GCA_934133115.1 uncultured Bacilli bacterium | reverse complement strand
AAACGTGCAAAACGTTTAACAACTTCTTCAGAATAAGTGGTGCCATCAGGATTAGAATATTTTGGTACACACCAAATACCTTTAATAGATGAATCACTAGAGACAAGTTTTTCTACCATATCCATATCAGGTCCATCGCTATGCATTGGAATATTTATCATTTCAATACCGAAATATTCAGTAATTGCAAAATGTCGATCATATCCAGGAACTGGACATAACCATTTTACTTTGTCTAATTTACACCATGGAGTGGAACCCATAACACCATGTGTCATACTTCTTGAAATACAATCAAACATCACATTTAATGATGAATTACCAAAAATAATAATATTATCACTTGGTACTTCAATAATTTCACCTAATAGACGACGGCATTCGGTTATTCCAAATAAAACACCATAATTACGGCAATCAAAACCATCTTCACATGTTAAATCATTATGAGAAGAAAGAACATCCATCATACCCATTGATAAGTCTAGTTGTTCTTGACATGGTTTACCTCTTGCCATACTAATGTTTAAATTTAAAGATTCGTATTTTTGTAATTCTTTTTCAAGTTTTTCTAATTCGATTTTTAGTTCGCTTTTGCTTAAATTTTTATATGCTTTAGCCATAAAATCACCTACTTACTACACAATTATTATGATATAAAAAGAGAATGTTAACCGAACTTAATTTAAACATTCTCTTTAATTATTATTAGACAACTATTTATTCTTTTTTGTTTTTAAAACAAATGCATAACTTATTAATGAAATAGTTGCAATAGAAAGAATTAATACATAAGTCATTGTAGAATTATTAGTTGTAATTATATTTACTAAACTTTGAGAAGTGTTTTCTGATTTTGTAATTGCTAATGAATTACGTACATATTCAATTTGATTAGCAACTGTAACACCATCTTTAATTATAGTAGCATCTACAAGTGCTTTTACTTCTAAATTTAATGCATCATATTCTGCAATTAATGTTTGTAATTCCGCTCGTTTGGTGTCATCTTTTAGATTTGCACAGAAGTCAGCATCATATGCTTTCCATTTATTAATAAATGCGATAGCTTTTTCTTCATTTGTTGGTTCAGATGAGGCTTCGTTTAAGACATAAATAGAAGGAGTACCATATTTTGTATTTCCTGTTATTGCTGTAGATTTGCTTTTATCATAGAATGATGTTGTTGCATATAAAGTAAGACCGGAATCAGGTTCAGGGTTTACTGTTAATGAATATTTTGAGCCAGTGGATGAATAGAATGTCCTTCCTTGATTAGTGAAAACAGGATAGTCGTTAGCATTACCATTAAACGATGTTGTTAAATCATATTCTGAAGTATATTTAGAAAGTGTTGCGCCTTCGGAATCAGTATAATATTTAAAAAGATTAGGATTAGGAGAAAATCCAGTAGTGTTAGTAGTACAATATATTTTATAAATAACAGATTTGATTGATATACTTAATTCATATTTTCCATTTTTATTAATATTAACTGTAAAACAATAATTTACATCAGAAGGCATTCTTTCAACTGTATAAGAAAATGGAGCTTTTGACGATTCATTATAGTGAGATGAAACAATTAATTGGCCATAAGGATTATCTGTAACTAACATCACTTTTGCACCATCTTTAACTTTATCCATATTACTTGTTGTAACACGAGAGAAAGTATTTTCTCCAATTGTAATTGTGGCATTTGTGTCTACTTCAGCTTTAACTTCTTTAACGGATTCTTTATTACCTGCTAATGCAAATGGCATAACAAGTAATGATAAATACATAAATAATTTTTTCATAGATTTATTTCTCCTTTATTTATTTAGATTCAACAAAAGTAGTAGGCTCAAAGTCATATGATGCATCATTATATGAGAAAGCAATAATAATGATGTTACCATCTTTATATCCAAATTGTACAGTAGCGCCAGTAGAACTAGAATATGACATGATATGAGTTTCGTTGTTATAAGAAGATTCAGTAAATGTTGTTGACATATTGCTTGTTCCCCAAGCTGTAGTTTTATCATAGTATAATTTCAATACATTACATCCAAAATTGCTATCATAATATGCTTTAAATTTTGTATATTTGTTATTTGCTTGGAAACCATCTTCATTAACAAATGTTTTATCTAAGATATCTTCAATAGTAAATGCAGCATATTCACTAGTTTCACCACTATCAGAACCATTTTGAATTGCTCTAAATTCATATACATCAGTTCCCATATCATCACTACCATAGACATATACATTTTTATCAGTATCAAATGTTAATAATGAACTTGGTACATAAACAATAAGTTTTTTATTACTTGCGCCTAAACTCATTGGATTATAAGCCCCAATAGCCGAAACTTCAGTTTCACTTCTAAGAGTAATAGATACTAACGAACTAATCGTTAATGATCCGGATGCTAATTGTGTAACAGTAGATGGGAAATCAATTGTTTGAACATTAGTACATGATTTAAATGCTTTCATTGAAATTTTTTGAATTCCTAATTCTTCAGGAATAACAATGTTTGCTTCGTTAAGATTACAAGTTTTAAGAGTTACAACTCCATCAATAGTTTCAATAACGAAATTAGAACTAGACACCCAATAAGCTTTAATTGTAATTTCACTATTTGGATCTGCTAAATAAGATTCACCAACTTTACGAGGTTGAGTTTCATCATTAACTAACCAACCACCAAATTCTTTTCCATCTGGTGCAGTATAAGTATTTGCTGGTAAAGTAATGCGATATTTAGTTTCACCACCAATAGTAGATTCAACTGGTGTAACTTCAGGAGCTACGCCACTACCTCCGTTAGCGGAGAATTTAATTACAGGTGGATTATTAACTATTTCAGTAGTACCAAAGTTATAAGCTTTACCTTTATAGTTAATAATTAAAGATTTAATTGTGTAATTTTCAAATTCACAACTATAATTAACTCCTGCAATTGTAAATGTAAGAGTATTTCCGCTTACTACATAATCAAATGATATATCAAATCCGTCACCAAAGAAGAAGGCGCCAGAATATGATCCATCTTTTGATACATTTGGGAAACTTAAACCTGCTGAGTAGTCAGAGGAATAAGCACCTAATCCTGCTTGTACCCAAGTTGCAACTAGAGTAGTTGCACTTGTAAAGTATTGCAATGATCCAGTTTCATAAGATTGTGATGTTCCTTCTTTAACCCATTTATCAAATACATAACCTTCTTCGGCTTCAAATGTATTAGCGCTTCTAATAATAATAGAATAGTCTTCAGCATTTGCATAATCGATAATATCGTTACCTTTACCATGATCACCAGGTTTATATGTGACTTTTGGTCCTTTAGTTGGTACTGCTGACCAAACAGCAATAAATGTAACAGATTTATTAACTACATATGTAGCGCCAGCTTTATATGTTGATGTTCCATCATTCCATCCAGAGAATGTAAATCCATCTTTAGTTAATGAGGAAGAAGGTAAAGTGATAGAAG
>CAKPAV010000221.1 GCA_934133115.1 uncultured Bacilli bacterium | reverse complement strand
ACTATTTGGTAATTGAAATAAATATTAACCAAATAATGCATCATAATATTTTTATATAATATTAAATTCAAAATACTGAAAAGTTTATAAAAAAAATCCTCCAAACATCTTACCTTATTTAGGCAAAATTTTGGGGGACATTTCAGTTAATTTGGTGGGCGTGACAGGAATCGAACCTGCACGGTTTTGCCACTAGATCCTAAGTCTAGCGCGTCTGCCAGTTCCGCCACACGCCCAGTTAAATAAAAAGTGTAATCGTTTCAAGAAAACAAGTACACAAATAAACAAGATGGTGCCGTCTATCGGAATCGAACCAACAACCTACTGATTACAAATCAGTTGCTCTGCCAATTGAGCTAAGACGGCATTTTTTATGGTGGACGCTACAGGGATCGAACCTGCGACCTCTTCCGTGTGAAGGAAACGCTCTCCCAACTGAGCTAAGTGTCCTTGTTTTCCCTTAGCGCTTAATTATATTAACAAATTTTAAACATAATAGCAAGAAGTAAATACAAAAAATTGAAAATTTTAATTTATGCTCCCAGTTATTGATTATCACAAATTTTATTACCAATCTTGTCACTACTTTTCTATTATAATCAAATGGAATAGTAAGCATTATTAAATATTATTACTTATCTTAATACTATTTGTTAATTTTCTTCACTTAAAAAATTCATTATAAGTTTAATTATAACTTCTTTTTCTACCGGCTTTGATTCTGCAGTTAAAACGGTAATTGCAACTAATGTATCGTTTGATATTATTATTTTACCATTTTTAATTAATGCATGATTTCTATTTAAAAATTCCAAAAACAAAGTTGCAGCAATTCTTTTACATCCATCAACAAACGGATGATCTTTCACTAAAAAATATAGTAAATGAGCAGCTTTTTCTTCTAATGAAGGATAAACTTCTTGTCCAAAAACATTTTGATAAACTGCAGCAAGAATTCCATCTAGTTTTCCTTTTTCTTTTTCTATGCCAAATACCGATGATGTATTTTTAAACTTCATCGAATCAATAAGCGTTCTGCAATCAAAGTATGTTAATTTATATAAGGTTTCATTACCTTTTGGTTTAGTTAAACATTGATGATCATAGTCATCTAATAAATCTAAAGCTTTAGTATATTCTTCTATAACATTAACTAATGCTTCTTGGTCTATATTTAACGATGATGCAAGCATTTTATTTTGCACATCAATTGTTTTATTAAGCACTTCTATTCTTCTTTTATTAATAGAATATCCTTGAATTAAATATTCTTTTAGAATTTTATTAGCCCATTTTCTAAAAATAATACCTCTTTGAGATTTAACTCTATATCCAACAGAAATAATCATATCAAGATTATAAACTTTTATGGTACGATTAACTTTTCTATTTCCTTCAATTTGAACTATCGAGGATTCCTCGACAGTTGAAACATCTAGTTCATTGTCTTTCAAAATATTTTTTATATGTAAACTGATATTATCTATTGACACTTCAAATAATAATGCCATTTCTTTTTGTGTAAGCCAAACAGTTTCATTATTAATATCCGCTCTAACATCAATTTCAAAACTATTATCAACAAATTTTACTATTTTAAATTCATCCATAAACTATAGTCGAGTAGAAATCTCGACGCTCCTTTCAAATCTAATTAGTTGTGAACAGTTTGTCTAATACCATCACAATAATAATATATATTTCTTTATATCTTTTTTCGACATAATATTGTTTTTTTGTTAGCAGATACATTGCTAGTCTTTTAATACTGAAAGTGGAACAACAAAAATCCCTTCTTCCGTCTTATAACAATCGCCACGATTTGTTAAAATCATCTTAAATTTAGGCAACTTATTATCTTCTATTTATGAAATATTTACTCTAATAGTATAGAAAACATTCAACATCTAACCATTAATTTTCTAAGCGTTAATTAAATGATCTAGTAATAATATAGAGCATTTTTAAATTGTTTTTTACTATGTAACTTAGCTAGACCAACTTTTTTACAAAAGCCCGAATCTATTTATGGTCACTTTTTAATTTGTTATTACGCCTTAACTATTTTAAGATTGCTTAAATTTAAAATCTTTAATGATTCAGATTGTTGAATTTATTAGAAATTATAAAGCTACTGAAGGCTATACTGGTTCATATATCAATAACGCTTCTAGAACTAGAACTTTTGATAAAATTAAAAAGGTACTTAATTTATCAAAAAATGATTTTTAACACCTTATTTTTGAAGGCAACTACCAAAGTCAGGTGTTATAAAATCTTGTCTATGATTTTATTTTAAAGATGATTATAGTAAACATAATTAAAATATCCATCTAACAAAAATGCGTATTTACGCAAAAATTTTAGATAGAAATAATAATTTAATATAAAGTACCTAGCGCTAGTTAATCTAATATTACACAACATCATTTTTCTAGTTCTATTTCCTAATTTTGAAATAAATGCTTTTGTTTAAAAAAAATAAGGCATATATTAAAGCGTTTTTTAATCTTTTATAATTATTATATTTTGAACGTAGATAATTCGTTTTGATGTTTTGAAAAAAGCAATTTGTATTTCAATTAAATAATTATGCGAATTTATAAGATAACACTATGGTTTATAATATATGTTATCTTATATTTATAAATATTTATTCTAATAATATAGAGCATTCTTAAATTGTTTTTTACTATATAGCATTGAGAACTAATTGCATAAAATTATTAAATAGTTCATAATAGTTCTAACGAAGGGAAACATTACTCTATGTCACTAATTGAATTTAAAAATGTTTGTTTTAAGTATAAAGGTAGTAATGAACAAGCTTTATCAAATATTAATTTATCAATTAATGAAGGTCAAATAATCGGTTTACTAGGCCCTAATGGCGCTGGTAAAACTACTTTGATTAAATTAATTGTAGGATTATTAAAAAACTTTACCGGTGAACTTACTATTGATGGTCACCCAGCTGATGAACACACCAAGTCAATTGTAAGTTATCTGCCTGATAGAACTTATATTGATGAGGAATTAAAAATCAAAGATGTTGTTGATATGTTTAAAGATTACTATAAAGATTTTAACATGGAAAAGTTAGATAATTTATTAGCAAATATGCATCTTTCTTTGGGGACCACTATTAAGACATTATCTAAAGGTAATAAAGAAAAATTACAACTCGCTCTTGTTTTAGCACGTGACGCTAAAATATATATATTAGATGAGCCTATTGCTGGTGTTGATCCAGCACAACGCGAATATATCATTAACACAATCTTAGCAAATTATGCTAAAGACGCTGTTGTGATTATATCCACCCACTTAATTGAAGATATTGAGTCAATATTAGACCGTGCTGTTATGATAAAGTATGGTTCAATTATTCTTGATGACAGTGTTTCTAACTTAATGACCTTGCATGATAATAAATCGCTTAATGATTTATTTAAGGAGGTATTTAGATGTTAACGCTTATCAAACACGACT
>CAKPAV010000220.1 GCA_934133115.1 uncultured Bacilli bacterium | reverse complement strand
GAAGACTTAAATCAAGTTAATGAAGAAGAAACATTATATGATGAAATGAATATTTCTGAGGAAATACCTATAGAAAATTATAATGAAGATGGTGCCTATCAAGCTAAAAGTAATAAAGAGATTCAAAAAGAAAAAAATATTGAAACTAATAAAAAAGTAAGTAAGATGGCTACTGAGGCTGCCGCTAATTATTTTGGTGGCCCTGCTGCTGGTAAAGTGGTAAATGCTGTAAATGAAACTAAAATGGGTGAAAAAGTTCATGATGCACTTGCAAAAAAAATGCATGATGCCTCTCGTAGAAATATTTTAGCACATGAAACACAGAAAACATTAAATAATTTAAATGATGTAGGTGCTATTGATGCTGCAAATACAGCATTAAATATAGTTAATGGAGATGTTTCAAAAGAGGGCATGGCTGCGGCTGCTAAGAATAGTGCCACAACAAATATAGCTAATAAAAAAGTCACAAGTAGTAATGTTGCAGCAGTTTCTAAGAATCAAAAAAATAATAATTTTAAAGTTCCTGAATTTGATTTAAAAAATAGCAAAATACTTACATCTAAAGATACAAAAGATAATTTATTTAGAAAAAAAATTATGAAGCTTATTATAAAACATCCATGGCTGATAGGGGTAATATTAGGAATCTTTTTAATATTGTTAATAGTTTTATGTATTATAGGAAGTTCTAGTGATGACTTTTCAGGGTATGGTTCAATTGCCTATGATGGTTCTTGCTCTGAAATGCCAATCTATGGAACTACGCTGAGTAAAAGTGAATATGTTGAGAAAGTTGAAGCTTATTTTGGTCCTGATTCAAGATGGGTAAAAAATGATGATGATAACAAAAAATGGGCATCAAAATTATATGATAACGCTGGTAATATGTATGATATTGCAACTGATAATGGAGTTAATCCTGAACTAGTAGTTGCAAGAGCAGTACTTGAGCATGGTGATAGTGATTATGCTACTAATAATTATTGGGGAATTGCTGTTTATAATGGTGCAGGTTCCGGTTCATCATTTAGTACTTTTTCTGAAGGTGTACTTGCATTTGTTAATATAGTTAAAGAATATCCTAACGCATTTGAAATGATGATGAGATATGCTTATATTGGGACATATTGGGCTGCTGATGATTCTAAAACTGGGGGGAATTGTAGTACAAGTTACGGTGGATGCTATTATCTTCCATATATGAAAGATTATTATGATAATCAAGATGATTACGAAAAAGCTGCTTCAATATGCAATAAGGAAGAATGTAAACTTAAAAGAGAAGGAAATTATTGCTTTGTGACTGATGCTAGTAAATGTGTTAAAACTAGATCTACTGATTCTGATGTTGATAAAGTTGACCAAATTGCTTATGCTAAATATCAAGTTGCAAGAATGGCACAGCAAAGAAAATTTATTTTCGGATTGGACCCAATTGATTGTTCTTCTTATGTTGATGAAGAAGGAAATGTTATAGATATGTCCAATGTTAATGATATAAGACAATTTGGTGAAATTCTTGTGCAAAAAGCAATCAGCTCATTTGATCATTACAAATATAGTAATAATATAACCCTTCGTGATATGCCTGGCTATGTTGATTGTGCATCATTGGTAGATAGATCCTATAAATTAGTTGGTATAGACTATCTTAAACATACTATTCCCGGTAAATCGGGCACAACTTGGTCTGAAGAACAATGGTGTAAAGAAAATGGAGTTTTATTTACTAATTTAGATCCATCTAATCTATTGCCAGGAGATTTATTATTTACTGCACATGGTTCAGAAGGATATCCAACTCATGTAGCATTATATGCTGGTAATAATAAAACTTTTGAAGCTACTGGGGTACAATCAAATAGAGAAGATGATGTTCGTGTTATTCAGTATGGTAATGTTGGGTCATATTATGTATCAGCATGTAGACCACTAACGGTGTATTTTAAAAATAAGTAATGGAGGAAATAAATGAATAAAACAAATTCTTTTACTAAAATTATTATTATTTTATTTGTAATTATATTTATTGCAGTGTCTTTATATGCATTGTTTAATCGTAATATGGATGATGGTAATAATGGAATAATTAATAATGCTTTGAATAATAATTCAAGCATAAATAATACAATTAAAAATAATAATGATAATTATGGTTATGTAATAATTAATGATTACTGTTTTATATTAAATAAAAATAAAAATAAATATAGTGAATGCAGTCTAAGTAGAGTAGATTCACAAAAGTTTATAGTATATTCTAATGATAATTATCTTGGTAAATTATATTTAAAAAGAGGAGTTGTTTGGAATTTATTTGATGATAATCATGAATATGTAAAATATAATGGATTTTTGATGGCTTGTTCTGATAATATCGTAATTCACCCTATTAACATTTCTATTTTAAATTTTAATTTAGATAATATAAATGTTTCAAGTAAATATAAAAATATGTATGTAAATAATGGAGATTTTGAACATTATTATTATATTAATGGTTATGGTAATTTAACAATTATGTACTATAAAGAAAATGGAACGACATACAAAACCGCTTTATATTCTAATAATAATGAATTATTTGAAGTATTTAAAATAAATGTAGATGATGATAAAAATAAAACAAGCTATTCTTTATACAATGCATATATATATGATAATCAGTTGTATCTTTCATTCTATAATTATAGCGAATTAAATGATAAAAATAATTTAACTATTTATAAGTTTGATGGCAGCAAATTTACAAAAGTTATTTAAAAAATATACATTATGTTGTATAATAAATTCATTGAAAAGGAGGAAAAATGAAATTTAAAGTTACCAAAAAAGATTTTATGTTATTTTGTATTTATTGTGGAATACTTTTATATTTTTGTGCTATTGCAGTACTAAATTTTTCTTCATTTTCGACCGATGGAACATTTTATGGCTTACTTCCATTTAAAGCATTTACACCTCAATATATTGGATTTACTTTAGGACTTTTTGTAGCCGCATTAATTTTAATATTTACTAGCGTATCTTCGAAAATATTTAGTAAAGATAAAGGAGAGGGCTTTGGACTATTCTTTTCTGAAAAAGGTAGTGATGGTTATTCTAAGTGGGCATCAGATAAAGATATTAAAACAGATAAGAATATTGTAAAAGTTAGAACAATTGATGATCATATTGAAGCAGCTGGTGTAGCGCTTGTAAATAATGGAAAAGAAATGTGGGTTGATAATGGGGAGTATCATAATTTAATAATTGGTTCTACTGGTTCAGGTAAAACAGAATGTGTAGTTAAGCCTCTTGTTAATTTACTTTCTAAAAAAGGCGAAAGTATGGTTATTACTGATCCTAAAGGTGAAATTTATCAATATTGTGGAGAATATTTAAAAAAACAAGGTTATAATATTGTAATATTAAATTTCCGTGATCCAGAAAAAGGAAACTCTTGGAATCCACTTGCACTTCCATATATGTACTATAAACAAGGTAATCAAGATAAAGC
>CAKPAV010000219.1 GCA_934133115.1 uncultured Bacilli bacterium | reverse complement strand
GGATAATCGCCTAAGATGATATATATTTTTTTAGTTTTCTCATCAAGTTCAATTTTTTCACCATCGCCTAGTGAAGTATTAATAAAATTAGTAATCATAATACCTGGAGTTATTTTACCAATTAATACTCCTGTATTTAATTCATTAGACTCATACGCTAAAGCTTTTGTAAAATAAGAAACTGCACGTTTAGAAGTACCATATATAGATAATCCCATAATAGTAGCATCATTACTACCGTGCCCTTCAACATTATATATTTGACCACTATGTTGTTTTATCATTACTGGCATAATCATCCTAGAACATAAAATAGTTCCTTTTAAGTCTATATCAATTAATCTATCAATTACTTTAGTATCAACTTCCCAAATAGGGCAAGAAGTTTGACTAACTCCAGCATTATTAATCCAAATATCAATAGTTTCTACTTCTTTTAATGTACCTTTTATTAAATTATCAATATCTTTTTCATTAGTTATATCAGTTTTAAAAGATAGTATTCTACCTTTTGAATCAATTTTTTCTAATTTTTCTTTAGCTTCCTTTAATGCATCACTATTAACATCACAAAGTACAACATTAAAGTCTCTTTTTCTAAATAATTCAGTCATAGCATAACCAAATCCTCTAGCATTTCCTGTAATTACAACGGTTTTCATATAAATCTCCTTCTTATATTGTTTATAATAATGTAACTTTTTTGCATGTTTTTTACAACTAATCAACTAATTATTCTTATAACAACCATTGTTAATCATTTTCTTTTTCCAACTACAATTTGCTAAATACACATATAATCTTTTAGTCATTGGTCTAATGGTGGTTTCTAAAGCAACTTTTTTGCTCTTATTAATTCTTACTTTAAATTTTCTAATTTTAATCAAAAAAGGAATAGATACTAATCTATATATTTTTTTCTTATCACATTTACCAATCACTTCACCAGCGCCTATGTTAAAACTTCCCATGTATCTGGCCCCATTATTATTAGCAAAGTTTTGAACAATTAAGGCTGCCACTCTATTTTGCTTTGCTTCCCAAAAACCACAATTGATAATTGTATAAATCTTTTTATTTTTTATATTAATTTTATTGTTTTTAATATATTCAAATAATTCAATAATTTTATTAGGTGGACCATCTGCATATAAAGGGAAGGCTAAAATAATGGTATCAACCTTTTTTATGTTTTTTAGTATCTCGCTAAATTTGTCCTTGTATACAAACTTTATCTTGTACTTATGTGATAACTTATTCAAAAAATAATTAGAATTACTATTTGTTAATTTTGGACTACCATTTATATATAATTTCATAAACTAATCTCCTTATAAGATTTTAGAAAATATAAATCAGGATCAGTAGTATTTAAATTTTTCATGTTAGCTTTGACCAATAATTGGGCGACATTTTTATCATTAGAAGTTATTTTGTCTCCATAAAAATAGACTTTAAAATTAAGCTTTTTATGTGGTCTCGACAAATGATGAATTTCTTTATTTCTAATAGTAAAAAATGGTTCTACGTATGAAATGCTCCTTTCTATTATTCGCTTTACCTTGCTACTATATGAGCCATCAACGCATTTACTAATTATGATTAGCTCGTCACTATTAAGCACTAACTTACCATTATTAACTATTTTATCTTTGTGAACACAGCAAAAAGGAGTTTTAACCCAACAATTAAAACATCCGACACAACTATTACTTACATCACTTACTAAAACATCTTCACTATTTAAATTTAAAAAAGAGGTATCCCTTAAATCATGTATTATTGTTCTCATGTTTAAAGATATTCCAATGAATTTAAAATAATTCAACTTATTTTTTAGCTTTATGCTTTATTAATTACTACGAAATTAATAAACTTCTTTCACCAATGTAATATCAATTAACTTTTTAAAGCACTAAAAAAAGGCTAATCAAAATTAACCTTTCATATATAAAGCGATTAGTTCGACTAATTTTTCTATGGTGCCCTAAGGGAAGAAGTAGAACAACTTCTAGGACATAGTTAATAATTAGTAATAACTATAAACTAACTCGATTATACTATAAAATTATTAAAGTATCAAAAAATAATAAAATATGTTATAACTTTATTGGGAGGTAAAATTATGTCTGATAACATGTATGATAAAAGAGGTTTTTTAAAACCTGAATATGCTGCTTTGGCTGAATCTCAAAAAAAAACAATAATGATTAATAACGATATTGAAAAAATTGATCACCGTACTAATTTTGGAAAAGGTTTGGTATATAAAAGTGTTGATGGTGGTGAACACGATTCAATGGAATATGTTGAACGAGTTAATAAAGCATATTTCGATAGTAGGATAATTGATAATACATCACACAAAGATTATGCTCGTTATGCTGAACTAGAAAAAGCATATTTCGATTGCATTACACCAAAGTTTAATAATAACGATAAAGATATGATACAACAAGTTCTTACAGCACAACAAGAAAAATTTGTTGCTTACATCAAAGAAAGATATGCAAATTATTTATCAGAAATACTAGAACGCTTTAGTTATGATAAACAAGATTATAATAGGAGTCCAAAAAAATAATAAAAAAACATACTGATTATAATAAAATTTAAAATTTGAAAAGACAATCCTTTTACACACGCTAATTGATTATGTCAATTTGCAAGTGTGTTACTAAATTGTCAAAATAAAACTACTTTCAATTTAATTTGAGAGTAGTTTTTATATTATCTCGAAAAGTTCGAGTTTAGTATCAATCTGGTGGAGCCGGGGAGAATCGAACTCCCGTCCAAAAAGAATGATAAATAGACTTCTACAAGTTTAGTTAATTAATTAAATTTACTATATAACAAGCAATCAACAACCAATTATATAGCTAGTCTATTAAATTTCATCTTTGCACATAGACATTACAAAGATATATCCTACTAAAATAAGCCCTAAACAATTCCCGTAGGAAAAGAATTATATAGAGCGCATTCCCTAATTAGATTAGGCAAAAGCTACAGCGTTCTTATTGAACATTGAAGCGAATGCTTCTTTAATTTTGTTTCCAGTTATTTTAACTGTTGCAATTTAAGGTTTGCTTCCTACTTGCTATCTAAATTCTATCCTTCCTGTCGAAACCAGTCGGCCCCGTAGAAGAGATTATACTATATTTTATGCTTTTTTTCAATACTTCTACCTGTATTTAGCTTTAGTGTCTTTATCTAGTTGTCTTTTTATATCTCTTTCTTTTATACTTTCTCTTTTGTCATAATTTTTTTTACCTTTACATAAACCAAGCAATACCTTAGCTTTATTGCTTTTAAAATACACTTTTAATGGAATTAATGTATATCCTTGTAAAGTAATCTTATCATTTAGCTTTAGTATTTCTTTTTTATGCATTAGTAACTTTCGTGTTCTTGTTTCATTATGATTAAATATGTTTCCTTCTTTGTAATGTGAAATAAACATGTTAAGCAGGAATAATTCATTTTTTCTTATAATAGCATAACTATCCTTAAT
>CAKPAV010000218.1 GCA_934133115.1 uncultured Bacilli bacterium | reverse complement strand
AAATAAAGAAATTGGGACCACTTGAGAATTTGATTAAATTGATACCTGGTGCTAGTAAACTTGGATTAAATAATGTAAATATCGATCCAAAACAAATGGCACATATAGAAGCAATAATCCTTTCTATGACACAAGAGGAAAGAAGAAATCCAGATATAATTAAAGCTAGTAGGAAAACAAGAATAGCTAAAGGATGTGGTCTATCTGTTCAGGAAGTAAATAGACTTTTAACGCAATTTGATCAGATGAAAAAAATGATGAAACAATTTTCTTCTGGAAATATGAAACTTCCTTTCTAAAATATTTTGGTTATTTAGGCCTTTCTAATATAAATATTTTCATTAGTAGAATATTATAGACTAGATAGGAGGATTTAAAATGTTTAGAGAACAAAGTTGTTGTGATAGGCAAGATGATGTAAATACTAACTTTATGGGTTACAATGATGTTAATATGGACGTTGATGTTAATATAGGTAATGTAGGAAACATGCCTATGAATCAAGGTATGGGTGCACCAATGGTTGGAGGTACTACTTCACCAATTATTGAACCAGTACAAGAAAGAGTAGTTCAAAGAACTATTATGCATGAAGTACCACATGTTTGTCCAATTAGAACAAGAATAATTAATAATCATGTATATCGTCATACATACAGTCCTAGTTATAGTTGCTGCAGTCAAGATACTGTTTCAAACGTTCAATGTGGATCTTGCTGTGGATTTAAATAATATAGTTTAAATCAATCTTTAGTAAAAAAGTTGAAGAGAGAATTTTTATTTTCTCTTTTGTTTTTGTTTAAAAGCTGATATAATTATATTATATTTATAATAAAGGTTAGTGATGTTATGTCAAATACTGTTGAAAAAGATGAATTATATGATAACTTATATACTGATGGTGAGGATAGAAGACCAAAATTACTTTTAATTATATTGGGAATTGTAGCTTTGGTTTTTATTATATTTATTTCATTTTTTGCTTGCTCTAAGGTTAATAAGAAAAGTGATAATAATTTTTTGCAATCTATAACTATTAGTGGTGGTAGTCTATCACCAAATTTTAGTAAATCTGTTTTTGAATATTTTGCAACTGTTGATGGTGAATTTACTACAGTAAGTTGTAAAACAGAAAGTTCAAAAGCTAATACAGAAGGATGTAACAAGAGAATTTATTTAACTGAAGAGTGCGTTCCACATACAATTAAGGTTGTTTCACAAGCAGGAAATAAACGTGAATATAAATTAAATATTTGTAAACAAGACAAGAATGCTCCAGTTATTAAAAATGTAGTTATGACACCAGAGGGATATAGTAAAGATAAAGTAACATTGACAATTGAAGTTGATTCTGTAAACGAATTGGCTTCAGAGGCATATTCATTTGATGGTGGGTCTACATGGCAAAAGTCAAATACATATGTTGTGACTGAAAATGGTAGTGTTGAAATAAAGGTTAAAGATATTAAAAATAACGTAAGTGCCTCATTTACCAAAGTAATTGATAAGATTGATAAAACAATTCCTAAAGTGAGTGTTAAGGGAAGTATTGGATCTGGTGTTTCAACTTCATCAAATGTAGAGTTAACTGCAGTAATTGATCCTATATCAACAGAGAGTGGATATCAATATCAATGGTATAGAAATGATACTGCGATACAAAAAGCAACATCAAATTCATATTTAGCAACCTCTAGTGGTAACTACAAGGTAAGAGTTACAACAGGTAGTGGAAATTCTACTGTTTCAGGAATTTATAAAGTTAATAAAATATCAACTGGTGGTGGTAGCACTACTACTAAGCCTAAACCAAGTAATAATTATAAATTATTAATTAATGGTGTATCTGGCAATGCACAAAACTGGACAAAGGGACCAGTAACATTGAAGATTAGTGCAACAGCTAGTAATGGATTACATGGTAAAGCATATTCATTTGATGGTGGATCTACATGGCAAAAATCAAACTCAAAATCTTTCAACTCAAATAGTAATGTAAGCATAGTTGTTAGAGATAAAAAGGGTAACAAAACAGATGCTTATATCATTTATATAACAAAGATTGATAATATAAAGCCTTCTGTTTCAATAAATGGTGGAACATCTATTAGAAATAAATTAACTGCTAAAATAAATCCAAGTAGTATACCTAGTGGTGTTAAATATCAGTGGTATAAAAACGGAAATGTAATAAGTGGTGCAACTTCATCTTCATATACGCCTACTTCTGCTGGTAGTTATCAAGTTAGAGTAACAACTGGTACTGGAAATTCAACTATTTCTTCTAAGCATACTATTTCACAGGCAATACCAGGAACTGTAAGTATTAGTGGAAGTACTACTAATGGTGTATGGACTAATAAGAATGTGGTTTTAACTGCAAGTGTTTCAAATGCCACTGCTAATAAGTATGAGTGGTATAAAGGTACTGTTAAGGTTGCAACAACAACATCAAATTCATATACAGTAACTACTGATGTAAATGCCGAATATAAAGTGGTTGCATATTTCTCAAATGGCACTCAAGCAACTTCTGGTACCTGGTTAGTGAAATTAGATAAAACACCTCCTACAAAAACCACAGTAAAATTTACTGCAGGTGGTAAAACTTATAATCCAGATGGAACTCAATGGACTAATCAGCCTATAACTAGAGAATTCAAATCATCAGATTCAGGTAGTGGAATAAAGTATTTTGAATACTCTTATACTTGTGGTACTGGTAGTGATGGTAATGAAGGAGAGGGCAAATATTCTTTTGAAAACTATCATTACGAAGGAATAAATGTTGCGTGTCATAGAGCCGTTGATTATGCTGGAAATAAAGGTGAATGGTCATCAAAAAATTATATGAAAATAGATACAACACCGCCTTATACTCCAAGACCAACATTAGGAAATGGTCAAACAATTTCTTGCCAAGAGGAAGGCTCAAGTGGCACTATGAGTTTATCAAGTAAAACAAAGAAAAATTTATGGTGTATAGCCTCTACTACTGCTAGTGCACATAATTTTAACTTTAATGTAAAAAGAGAAGATAATGAGGGTGGCTCTGGAATCGGTTTATGTAAAATCGTTTGGGAATTAGATGAAAATGATAGATGTAATCAATATGGAAGCAGAAGAAGTTTAGAAGTTATTCTATCTAATGGAAATTTTTCTGGTTTAAAAAATTTAAATACAGTCGTTTGGTCAAATGATTATTCAAATAAATGCTTAACAGGTGATGAATTGATTTATCTAATTAAATGTTATGATAAAGCGGGAAATGAAGGGAAGATATTGTTACTTTCAGCTGGCCTTAGATGATAAATAAAGAACGTTACATAATTGTAATGTTCTTTTTTTATCTTATAGGAAAGTTCAAAGCAAGAAAAAAACAAGATTATTTTTTGCTTAATAAAAATTTGTGTTAAAAACAAAAAATATGCTGACAAACGTTTGCTTGTTTCAATATAATTGAAATGCAGTAAAAAGGTAAGGTGATTAAATGTATAAAGCTTATAAATTTAGATTGTATCCAAG
>CAKPAV010000217.1 GCA_934133115.1 uncultured Bacilli bacterium | reverse complement strand
GTATTACGTATTACGATGGCAAAATTATTGTTTATTTTATTGATGGCACAAACTTAGCTATTGATGCTTCACTTAATGGATCTTGGAGTGAATATGATTTTGGATTTAAGGGCTTAGAAAAATCAATTTTAAGAGATGTATACTTTAATTCAGCAAAAAAACAATTTGCGGTTTTGTCAGGTGAATCTGTATATGTTTATAAAAACGATCGAACATCTAAAAATATGTTTGCGCTTATGAACGAAAGTGGTGGAAGTATTAAAAGAATTACAGGTACTTCCGATTATATTTATGCTGTGTTCTCTAAAGATGGAGCATATAAACCAATTGTTCATATGTATGATTGGGATGGTACTTTTAAAGGAAGATTTGTTGTTCCGCATAATACTGAGGTAATGGGAAATGTAGTCACTGATTTATCAAAAACAAATGTTCAAGGATTAGTGGCCTTTAACGATGCTTTATATTTTAATACATTAAAGTTTAGTACCGCTAATGGCGGAGACTCTACATTAATTATTAAAGTAGATTATCCACATTTATCAGATAAGTTGGAATTTGACTTCACTATCGGTGAATACATAGATTATTGTAATGACAAATCGCTTACTCCAACTTTAGATAGCGAATCATTAGGAGTATTGAATGATGTTGCTGGTGGTTACGCAATGGGTGGATGTTCTGATGGAAAATATATTTATGCCGCTGTTAATGTTGGGGGCAACCAAGTATCTCGAGTTCATAAATATGATTTAACTAGTGGTAAGTTAGTGGCAGCAAGTAAAAACTTCAATGTTGCTACAGTAGATGGCGATAATTCAAGACTATTTATCAAAGATGGAATTATCTATTGTATTGGTAAAGATGTAGAAGGCAAATATGGGAAATTATTTGAATTAGCGTTAGACAAATTTGAAGATAATGCAACATTCAAAGAAAGCACCTTATCATTTGAGTCTTTAGGCGCTTTAAAGAGTGCTCACTATAATCAAAACTTTAAAAAATTTGCTTTAATGGTAGATAATAAATTAGTTATTACTGATGAAAAGCAAAATGTCTTATGTGAAGGAAAAACATTATCATATCCTGGATTTGGTGCATCTTCCTTAACTGCGGATGACAAATATATTTATGTAAGTTATGTTACAAATAATAGGTCTGACTTACCAATGGATGTATTTGACTGGGAAGGAAATAAAATTAAAACAGTTTTAGTACCTAATTTTGGCCTAGGAAATAATTCTTCGGGAGGCAGTGTCAACTTCAACGTACAATGTATATTTGTCCATAATGGAAAATTATATGCTTCAGTTTGTAGTTGGGATTCAGGGGCTAACAAATATAACTTATTTAAGATAAATTTTGATAAGTCAGTATTAGAATAGTTGATAAACACCTATTATGAGATTATCCATAGTAGGTGTTTTTATATGAATTTGATTGTGTTTTTTCATGGTTAAAACTAAAATAAAGGTGACATTAAAAGGAGATTGTTTTGTATGAAAAAATTTAAAGAAATTAGAGTAATGGATAATTTTTATCAATCATCAGCATTCTTTCCAATGCCATTAACCCTTATTGGAACTTTAGATGAAAAAGGAGAAAAAACGAGTTTTGGTGCATATTCATTAGTTTTCCCTTACTATATTGCTGGTAAAGATTATTATGCAATGGTGCTTGAATGCCGTAATAGTTCTAATACATGTAAAGGATTATTAAGACACGGGAAATGCACAATTGATTTTTTACCTTATACCAAAAAAATATTTGCGCATCATGTCGATATGGGATTCCCTGGAGATACACCAGAAGAAAAAGCAAAGAATTTAAAGTTTCATCCAATTGATTCATTATCAAAAGAACTTGATCCAAGTGGCAATTATCCAAAAATATTAGAAGAAGCTTTGCAAGTCATGGAGTGTACTTGGGTTAAAGGATTAGATAATGCACAAGATGATAAAATACAGGATGAATATAATGGACCTTATCATAATTTTAATGGAATCACGTCTAAATATGGTGCGCATTTTATTTTAAAAATTGATCATATTATTCTTAAAGATAAATACCAACAAGCTTTAATTAATGGTGTTAACAGAAAAAATTTCTGTCCATTACCAACTAATTGGGGATATCGTGATTCGAAAAATTTCTGGTGTTCAAATTATCATAAGCCAGATGCGGTTGGCATTCCAAATCGCGAAGTAGATTTAACTTCTTTACAATATGCCGCTAAAAGACTTAATACTGATGTAACATTTACTGACGATGCTTTAAAAATGTTAGTAAAAGTGCCACGTCCTTTCTTGAAATTAGTTTTGCAAGGATGCGTGGATTGGGCAAATAAAAATAACTGTAAAGTCATTACTGCTAAAGAAATAGCAATTATCAACGATAAGCGCTCTAAAGATAAAAGAAAATAATTGTTAAAAAATGGCATGCATTTTTCTTGGTTGTTTGATAAAACATACCATTTTTGTTATGTATTTTTGTCAATAAAAACTTACTAGCAAAAACTGGTTATTTTTCTTAATACACTCTATGTTATTATCCCCACACAAGGAGTGATATTATGAAAAAGAAAACATTATTATTTATGATTTTATTATTAACAGGTTGTAATACGAATAAAACAGATGCTAATAACAGTAATAGTAATAAAACTAGTGATATTACGCCATCTATTACAACATCGTCTTCAACTAATAATGAGTCAAATTCGGCTACTAGTGCAAGTACGATTGCCACAGTTAGTAAAACTAGTGAAAGCAGATTTGACCGCAAAATCCGTATTTATTTAAATCCATCTGTGCAAACAAGAAATCTTTATGTAAACAATTTAGGAACAGAAGCTGAGCATATGAATAACATTGCGCGTTTCTTATATAATGAATTGCTTACATATCAATTTTTAGATGTAAAAGTTAATTTGCGATATTTGCCGCTAACGGACTCGGTTAAAGAGAGCAATACTTTTAACTCAGATATTCATTTCGCTTTGCATTCTAACGCTGGTGGCGGAAGTGGTAGTGAAATTTTTACTATCTCATCCTATGAATTTAGCAACACAATTTATAATGACTTCATGTCATTAGGTAATTTCAAAAGACGTGGTGTTAAAGATGGATCAAAACTATATGAAATAAAAAATTCTAAGGCAAAAGATAAAGCATTAATGGAAATTTTATTTCACGATAATGTTGAAGAAGCAAAATTCATTGCTAATAATGAAGAATTAATTGCCCACCAATTTGCCTTATCAATGATTGAATATGTTTATACAAAATATAGTAAAAAATAGTTAAAATTCACATATAGTAGCAAAAATCTTGTTTTTTTGTTCAATAATCGCTATTATTACTATAGTAATAATTTTTAAGCAATTGCTTAAAGATATTGCTTAAAGGAGCTGTTTCTTTGATGATTTGTAAAATAGCAAATGAGTTGATTAATTTTAAACTGCTTAACAATTCAATATTATTGAATTCATTAAAAAAATATGAAGTTTCTAACCAAGAATATGATTTTAGTATGATTG
>CAKPAV010000216.1 GCA_934133115.1 uncultured Bacilli bacterium | reverse complement strand
GTGCCGCTTTAACATAACTACACGCAAATAAAATCAACAATACCACTAGTACAATAACACCAATGGTTAGACCAATTGTAACTGCATCTGATAAAAACATAATATTTACCTCCGTTTTATCTTGTATATTTGTAATATACAAATCAATTTAATTACACTTAAAATATATCATTAAATTATTAATTTTAAAATAAATTTTTCATTCATTATTTATTTGAGCAAATACAGTTTTATAAAAGAAAAAAATCCCTGACTATTACATCAGAGATTTAAGATATAAATTAATTATTTAATAGCCCAAAGGCCGTGTAAATTGCAATAACTAATTGCGTTAATAACTTCATCACCATCAACAAGAGCAAACTCTACAACTGGTTCTTGACCTGGATGTAATTCACGACGTTGATTACCAAATTTGGTTTGTAAGATAATCCAACCAATATAATGATTATCAAGCATTGGATGAGTTACTTCACCAACACTAACACGTACAAGATTACCAACTCTTGTTACAACTGGAATATGTTTTTCTTTAGCAGCTTCTGTTGTATTAGGTTTAATTTCAGCAAATCCTTCAACATTAGTTAAATCGATTTCATCACTTGCAACCGCTAAAACTTTGCCACATTTTATGCATTCAAAGAACTTCATATTAATAATTTTCTTTTCTAACTTCAAAATATGATTGAGGATGTCCACATACTGGGCAAACAAGAGGTGCTTTCTTTCCAATAACTAAGTGGCCACAGTTACGGCATTCCCACATTGTTTCTTCAGATTTTTCAAATACTGCTTTCATCTCAACATTATTTAAAAGTTTTAAATATCTTTCTTCATGAGCTTTTTCAATTTTACCAACTGCTCTAAATTTCATTGCTATTGCTTTGAATCCTTCTTCTTCTGCAACTTTAGCGAACTCTTCATACATATCGGTCCACTCATAGTTTTCTCCACTAGCAGCAGCCTTTAAGTTTTCAGCAGTATTTCCGATTCCACCTAATTCTTTAAACCACATTTTAGCGTGCTCTTTTTCGTTATTAGCGGTTTCTTCAAAAATAGCAGCGATTTGTTCATAACCCTCTTTTCTTGCAACACTAGCAAAATAAGTGTACTTATTTCTTGCTTGTGATTCTCCTGCAAATGCTGCTTGTAAATTTTTTTCTGTCTTTGATCCTTTTAGTTCCATATTTAATTTCCTTTCTTTTGTTTGCAATTATCACAAATATAGTGAATAGCTAAGTCGTAATATAAGACATCAACATCACTATGACTTTTAATATCATCTAGATAGTCAGGTAAGTCAATATCATCTACTAAACCACACATATCACATACTTTATGATGATGCGGAGTTAATGTATGATCAAAGTGATCTGGTTGATCTACAATTTTAACTCTTAGAATTTTACCTTCATCTACCAAAGAATTAAGATTATTGTAAATAGTGGCAAAAGTGATTCCTGGCATCATTTTTTGAGCAATATCATAAATCTCTTTTGCTGTCATATGAGCCATATTGTTTTGAACTATATCAAGAATTAATCGCCTTTGCTTCGTCATATAATCTCCTTTTTTAGAATCATTCTAAAATTCTATTTTTATTATAACAAATTAAAAAATGTTTGCAATACCCTTTTTTATTTTTCTTCTTTTATTGGTAAATATACATGACTTTTATAATTATTTTCATTAAGAACTTCTTTGTTCCAAAATTTCATTGCTTCTTCATAAAAATAATCAGCATTTTCATTAACACTCAATCCCTCTTTTGGACGAATTACATGTGAAAAAGTAAGGTTCATTCTTGGCTTCATCCATTTAAATAAAGGTTTTCTAAAAGTTTCTGCACAAACAACAATTGGTTTATTATTCATTGCAGCATATTTAAAAGATGTTTTTTCAAATTTTCTTAAACCAGTATAATAAGGCCATAATGTTCCTTCTGGATAAATAGAAATCATAGCCCCTTTATTAACTAATTCTTTCATTGCTTTATTAAAGCCACGAATATTAGTCATATTATTAGGTAAAGGTAAACATCCTAACATCATGACTAAAGTTCCTATAACTGGAATATTTACAGGATCAGCATGTGATAAAACATATGTTCGACGTGGAAAGCCTGCAAATATATGCGATAAAAAAGCATCATAATAATGACAGTGATTAGAATAAAAGAATACTCCTTCTTTTTTATTTAATTCTTTGCGTAAATACTTTTTATTTTTGACTTTAACGCCTAAAACAATTTTACTAACTACCCACAATATTGGAAAAGCGATAATATAATAAACAATAAAACTAAAAAAGCGATAAAATATATTATGGTGAATATATTTAAAATTATCTTTTAATGGCTTTGAATTATGAGCAATAGTTCCAAAGTCATCTTGCATATCTTCATGATAATAATATGTTTTCTTTTTCATTACGCTATTAATCCTTTATCTTTTAATTCACTAAATATAATATCGGCGATTTGCATAGAACCATTCTTTTCACGGTTAACATTTTTCTTAATATTTTGTTTAAGTGCTTTTAAATAATTTGGATTTTCATACAAATAAGTAATTGTGCGATACATATGAGAAACATTATAACAAGTCACGCCACAGTTTAAATCTTCGCAAAATAATTTTGCAGATGCTTTTTCAATGTTATGTGCATAATAATCTACAACAACCGGAGTTCCCATATATAACGAATCAAGAACCGCATTAGGTCCAGATTTAGTAATAAATACATCACTAGCGCCATAATATTCATAAGCAAGTGGAGTAAAACGTAAAGGCACTAAAGTTATATTAGCAGGCACTTTGCTTTTCTTTTTATCAAAATATTGATATACTTTTTCGTTTTTACCAGCAAGTATTAAAATAGTAATCGGAAATTTAATGTTTTTAATCAAATTATTACAAGCTCGTTTTGCTTTACCTTGGGCATAAGCACCATCGGCAATAATGACCGTAAATTTATCAAGTGGTAAATTGTATTTTTTACGATACTCTTCTTTTGTTCCCGTAGCATTAACTACTTCATTACGAGCGGTGAAAAACACACGACGCAACTGCTCATATTTAAATCTTCTCTTTTTAATTGATTCATTACAAGCTGCATCATTATTGTTAATAAATATGTCACTACGATTATCCCACCATACGTGAACATTATTATCTGGGTTATAAGTAATAACAGTTAAATTGGGCATATAACGTTTCTTTAATTCTAGAGCGGCAAATGTAATGAAATAATGTGTAGAAATAATAACATCTGGATTATGAGCGCGCATTGCATCAATTGTAGCATCAGTATATTTTTTGAAAATTGTACGATGTGTAAAGCGCATAAATGTTTGTTTGCCCATTAAATCCAAAAACCAGAATATGCCAATACCAAATGCTTTATCCTTATTAGTTTTTTTTGTACAACCGGACAAGAACTTTTCAAAATCCGCGGTAGCCTTATTACCTTCATCCATAATATATGATTCAATAATATCTAATTTATCACTATATTTTGCTTTTAAACTATCCGCAAT
>CAKPAV010000215.1 GCA_934133115.1 uncultured Bacilli bacterium | reverse complement strand
AAGTTTTTAAAGAATAAAGTTTTTTCATTTTCAATAACATCAATAGCAAGTCCATCTAAGTGACCTTCTTCTACTGCTTCTAATGCGGCATTTAAGTCTAATACTTCGCCTCTTGCAACATTAACTAATATAGAGTGAGGTTTCATATTCTTAATAAATTCTTCATTAATAAAGTTATCATTTTTACCTTTAACATAAGCTAAATGCACACAAATAATATCACTTTGTTTAATAAATTCATCTAAAGGTAGGAATTCCACTAGTTCCTTTGCATAGTCTGATTGATATATATCATATCCAATAACTCTTGCTCCTAAACCTTTAAATAATTTAGCGGTTGTACATCCAATTCTTCCACATCCTAAGATACCAACTGTGCATCCACGAACTTCGCGTGAGAACATTTGATTAGTAACTTTAAAATTACCTTTATGTGTATAATCAGTAGTGTAAACCACATTTCTTAATAAACTCATTGCAAGAGTTAAAGCTAATTCACTAATTGCATTAGGGGAATAGCCCGGAACGAAAGCAGTTTTAATATTAAAATCTTTACAAGCGTTTAAATCAACGTGATTATAACCCGCTGTTCTAGTTAAATAATATTTTAAGCCATGACTTGCTAAATCTTTCATTGCTTCATAATTTACTACACAATTACCACGAACCATAACCGCTTCATATCCTAAGGCATCTTTATAATTTTCGGTATTTAAAAATTGCGGAAATAAATCAACTTCATAATCATATTTTCTGGCCAAATCATTAAAATAAGAAATTTCATAATCTCTAACGCCAAAACAAGCAATTTTCATTTTCATAATAAATGTACTCCTTATGCAAATATTGCGGCACTTTGAATTATAGTTAATAATATAATATATACAGGAATAAATGCAACGGAAACCAAAGTACCAATTAATGAACAACTTGAAGCAAATACTGCTTCTTTATTTGAGTCAATACAATAAGTAATTGCTACGGTAGCAGGCGGAACAGCCCACATAAGTGTTGTTGCTGCTAAAGTATTGAACGTAACATTAATACCAGGAATTAGATTAATTAAGAATAACAAAGCAAAGTTAAGTACTGGTGCAGCAATAATCTTAATAAATGTAAAAATCCATACATTTCTATCTTTTGCTGCTTCTTTAAATGAAACTTTTCCTAATGTACAACCAATAGCAATCCACACTAATGGTGATGATAAATTTCCTAATGTATTAATAGTTTGATATAGCCAAGGAAGGGAAACTTTAATATTCCAAAATGCACCAGTTGCAGGAACGTTATTAGCGCCATTAACAGTTATAACCCACCAGTTACTAGCGTCACTTGCATCTCCTACTAATTGAAGGCTCCATAAAACGAATCCAACAAATGTCGCAATAATAATAGGGTTTACAAATATTTTCTTTAAAATTGATTTAACGCTAGGTTTAGAAGTTTCTTTTTGCTCGCTATCTTTACTAGTGTCATTAGATTGACAAATTGCATAATAGGCATAGGAATATAAAAATACACGATATGCAATATTAAACATACTTGAATCATTAAATGCTAGTGGGAATACCGCTTGAATAAGTGGTTGACCAAAGAAAGTTGTTGAACCAAATACAAACAAAATTTCCATTACTTTCTTTTTGGTTGGATCTTTAACCCACATAAATAGAGCTTTGGCTAAGAAAATAAAAGCAATATAAATAATAAAGCCATAAACGAACGAAAAAATACAACTTATAAAGTTTTCTCTTGTTACGCTAGTCATAAATGATCCAAATGCTAAACATGGTAAGCAAATATTCATGACTATCTTCGTTAGTGTTTTACCTGTTGTCTCAGGAAGCGTTTTAGTTTTAGTAAAAATAAAGCCCACTAAAATGATAAACACGCTTTTTGCGATAGCAATCCATAGATTCATAGAACTTAATGCTTCTATGACGTTACTACCAATATCGGACAAATTAAACATAATATCAATCTCCTTCTTATCCATCCTGGGTTATTATAAAATAAATAGATGACAATGTAATAAAATAAGTTATAATGTTTATATATATTTTAAATTAAAACTATTTATTTTTATTATAAGTGAGGTAAACATGAATATTGAATACTTAAAAAACTTCGTTACTATCGTTGATGAAAAGAATATTTCTTTAGCTAGTAAAAAATTATTTATTGCACAACCATCTCTTTCTAACCAAATCAAGTACTTAGAAGATTTATATCAAACTAAGCTTATGTATCGTGGAGGAAAGAATATTAAATTAACTCCAGCAGGAAAAGAACTTTATCTTAAAAGCAAAGAAATAATTAAATTATATAATCAATCATTTGTTAATATTAATAACATTGTAAATGGCATGCATGATACTTTAAATATTGCTTTACCACCTTCTATATATAAGGAATTAATAAATAAAATCTTTCATACATTTTTTAATCTTTATCCAAATATTAAATTAAATGTCTATGAATGTAATACTGTTCTTGCAGAGCAATATTTAAACGAAGGCAAAGTTGATGTGGCCATCATTAACGCCAATATTAGCAATCTTGATAAATATAATTATCGTATTTTAGAGCCAGAAGTATTCAAAGTCGTATTACCACCTCAATCATTATTATTAACAAAACAAGTTATTACTATTAATGATTTAGTAAATTATAAATTAGTGGTTCCTCGCGCTTATGAAGATAATATCATTGCTCATTTTCATCAATTAAATTTATCACCAAATATTGTTGTAACAACCACAACTTCTTTAGCCTCTATTGAAATTGCTAAAGCCAAAAGTCTTATTGCTATTGTTCCGCTTCCACAAACAGAAGCTATCAATTATAGCCAAAACATTAAAAATCTTGAACTAAAAAATATGAATCCATATTCGCGTAAAGTTATCTGGCTTAAAGAAAAAGATAATTCTAAAATTATCAATGACTTTTTAGAATTCTTAAGCTAAAAATTTATACAAATTATGTAAATTGCTTATATTTTAAAAAAATAGTATCATTAAGAGAAAGAGGAAAAGTAAAATGAAAAAGAAACATAAAATTGCAAGGATTGTTTTTATTACTTTAGGGTCTTTAATTATTGCAACCAGTGCAACGGTCTTAGGATTATTTGCTTATTCTTGGAATTACAAAATTCCAGTTCAAGCAGAAAAGATTGAACCAACTGGCACTAATTTAATTTCTACACAAAATCGTTCTTTATATGATAAAGATGGTAATATTATTAACTTAAATGGTATTAATGCGGGAAATGTTTTACTTCAAGAAGGTTGGATGTCACCATTTGACTTAGAGCCAAAAAAAGATAAAAATGGAAACCTTATTAAAGATAAAGACGGAAATCTATCTTATGATGAATTTTCTGAAGAAATGTTTTTAGATGCTTTAAATAAAAATGAGAATCTTAAAGATTATCAAGAAGAATTAAAAGAATATTATTATAAGTCTTTCTTTGATGAAGAAGATTTTAAAATCATTAGAAATGACTTAGGTCTTAATACTATTCGTTTACCATTTTATTG
>CAKPAV010000214.1 GCA_934133115.1 uncultured Bacilli bacterium | reverse complement strand
TGTACTAAATTTTCAACACCAGTAAAACTAGCAGAATAACCTAATACACTACTAAATTTGAAACCAATAGATTCAAATGTATCATATGGCTTTGTTATTGAATTATCCGATTTGGATTTTTTAATTGCAACAATACTTCCATCAGTATCAGTTAGCAAATACATATCATATTCTCCACTATACTCTTTACCAGTATAATGCAATGTAGTGCCGTTAGAATCTTTACCAAATTCAAATAAACTTTCACTTGTTTCATCAGTCCAATCGTCTTTTGAACTTATAGTAACATTGCCACTAGCAATCAAATCAGCCTTAGTTACTGCTTTCTCAACTGCTTTTTTTACTGCATCAGTGCTAACTGAGCTTGTACTTGCTGAGACAGAATTGCTTGTGCTAGGTTTTGTTGATGTGGATACACTTGTTTGAGATCCTGAAGATGAAGTAGATCCACTAGAAGTAGATCCACTATTAGTGGTACTAGCGCTAACAGATGGTTCAATAGAACCGGAATTTACGGAATTATCGTTGGTACATGCAAATAAAGAAAATGCCAAAAATAATGCCAAAAAAGAACAACTTTTTCGTTTCATAATTATTTCCTCTTTCGTTTTTTAATTGCAAATATATTAGCATTACAAAAATCTCTTTGCAAGTATTTTTTATTCATTATTCAACAATTTTACAAGCATTTATTTATGTAAACGCTTTATGATGTTTTTCTTAAAGAAAAAATTTTTAATAATATTTTATTTCGCTTACTCTAAATGTTAAAATAATATGTTAAGGGGTGATACAATGGGGCATATTCTTGTATATCATAAAGTGTTTAAATTAGGTGTTATTGAACCAATTCAAAATAACAATACACTTTTATCAATTCGATTTTTAGATGGCGTTCATACTATTAACAATTTATCCGGAATTGAAAATAATCCTTTTTTAATTACCCTATCTGATGAGTTTGAAAAATATATTATTGACGGGAATTACACAAATAATTTTGATAAATTAACGAAGGAAAGGGCATCAAAATTACAATTTAATTTATCATCCATACAATTTGATCCTTCAAACAAAATCACTGCACAAGTTGCATCTTCATCTCATAATATGAAATATGATGTTAAGATAAAATATTTAAACTCTACTCTTCTTGGTAATTGCTCTTGTCATGTTGGATTTAACTGCAAACACATTTATCGTGTTTTAGATAAAATTCATAGTTTTTATGTTTCTAATTATAATTCTCCGGCCTTAGATATATATAATCAAGTAAAAAAAGTAAGCGGTTATCGCTCACCGACATTTTTATTTTTAAGTTTCAAATCATTTAATGAACTAAAAAAATATTTAGATAATAAATTAACTGATGATCTTATAAACCCACTTTTAGAAATCTCATATTCCAAATCTGATATTAATGTATTCAATATCATATACTTATATTTAGATTTATATAAAAGAAGCAACTTAAACGATTATTTAAATTTAATTTCTAATAATCCCACTATGAAAAATTTTTATGAATCTAATATTAAAGAAGTTACTAATTATCGAAACACTAATCTTAGACTAGAAAAAGATAATTTTTACAGTTTATTAAACGACCTATTTGAAGAAAATTATGATTCCTTACTTCACTTTGCTTTATATAATGAAGACTATAAATATTATGATTTTACTAGTAGTTTAAATTCTCTAATCCCATTGTGTAACTTAAGTAAAGAAGATGTTTCCACTATTACTAATTTAATAATTAATAATAACGCATTTTCTAAAGAAACAGTTAATGCTATTAAGCCATTACTATGTGCAGAACAAATGCTTGCAATACATCGAGTTAAACCATACTTGATTGATTTAGATTATTCCGTTATCGATTATGAAGATGGGCTTGTATATTTTAGTCAATTCAATGATAATGAAAGACTAAAATTTATAAAAGCTAATATTGATAAATTAGAAAAAAATGCCAAGCATTATATTGAACAATTATTTGAATTAGTTGATAAACGATTTCTTTTTTCTTATGATTGTAACTTATACGACTGCTTGTGCGAATTTCAAGATGCTTCTTATTATGCTTTGCTATTTTTAAATGTATCTAATAACAAAACATTTATAAATGCACATATTAATGATGCTATTGAAAGAACTAAACACATAGATCTTTCGAAATTAGATGAATATTTTAAATTTGATGTCATCAATCGTGACGAAGAGATTTATGATGATGAGTATTTTCGTGAAGTTTCTGAACCTAGTTTTGATTTTTCAAATTGTATCTATATTAATGATGAAGAGAAGTTTGGCTATTATTATTGGAAAGAAATTGGCCCTAGCGGTTTAGATGAAACAAATCCAATAATAAAAAAATATTTTGATATGTTGACCGATGCATGCGAATCCGCTACTTCGGAAAAGTTACACAAAATAATTGATGATACTTTTGCTAAATGTAATAATGCTAAAAAGAAAATTGTTCAAGATGAAATGCGCACATTTTTATTAGACCAAAGTAAAAATAAAACTAGCAAAATTGCTTTAAAAATATTAAGCGAAGAAAAAATGAGAATAAGAATCGAATTAAACGAGTACGCTAATATCAACGTTTATATCGGTAAGCAAAAGTTATACAAAGTCCACTATGTTATGAATTTTATGAATGCAGTTAGAAACGAAGAAACTCTTGATGTTTATAAAGAATATAAATTTAATTGTTCACTAAAAGGATTTGATGAATTCAGTAAGGAATTAATAAATATTTTGTTAACTTGTTTTTTAGTACGTGGCTTTAATAATGATTACGGATCACGTTTTTCTAATATATATTTAAATGAAGAAGGATTAACAAGGCTAATTCACTTATATAATGGTATTTATTATGAAAAGATATTTTATTCATTAAGTAAAGAAGAAAAAGAAATCAAATTTAGTATCGATGAAAATAAAATAATAACATTATTACCTGTTGTTGAAAAAGAAAATTTGATCTTTGCTAAAGATGGTGTTTATTATTTAGATAAAACAAATAAAACACTTTCTTTAATTAAAGGTGGAGAACAAATTAACTCAATATTAAACTTCTTTTTATCTTTTGATGGATATGATATTGAAAATAACGAAGAATTCTTTCTTAAATATATTTATAAAGGAAACGAAGAACTTATTTCTATTCCTGAATCAATTAATAAATTAAGCGAAAATTATCAAAACATTGAAGTTTACATTGATATGGAAGAAAATGTATTAACCAAAAAGATAATCGTAAAAGAAAACGGCTTGCCTATTGAAGAAAGCAAATATAGCAATATCACAGTTGATAATCTTAATTTTATAGATAATTTGTTTAAAAGTTTCAAATTTAGTGACAATAAAATAGAAAAAGATGAAGATATATATAATTTTTTAATCGCGGATATATCAGCACTTCAAAGCATTTGTACAATTTATTTATCTGAGCATATTAAGACTAAAAATATTATTAATTTTCCAAAGCAAAACTTAAGAATTGATTATGGATCTAGTATGATTGAAGCATTTTGGGCAGAATCTTCTTT
>CAKPAV010000213.1 GCA_934133115.1 uncultured Bacilli bacterium | reverse complement strand
GAAGAAATAATTCTTTGTGCTTCTAGACTAAATTTTTCAAGCATATTTTCTCTCCTAACATAATTTTATGTTAATACTCTATAATTTTTGCCTAGATATTTGTTTTTATACTTTTATTAATCTATTTAACTTTCTTTACCGGTCTTATATATTTCCAAAAACGTTTTGTATCATGGTAGAAATAGAAAACACGTCCTTGTGTTAGATCTAATTCATAACCACTCTTCTTATAATCAAAGTCTTTCATAGCTTTTTCAATCTTTGCTTCTACCAATGCATTTTCTTTTTCAAAATCAAATGGGCCATGTTCAAAAACTATATATTCACCTTCTGGGACAACCATCATTTGCATTTGAGATGGTATGTCACCATCATAATTTAAAGGTAATCTTACGCCATAAGCTTCCGCTAGAGGAATACCCCAACTACAAATTCTTCCATTTGGTTCGTTAATAAACGCCATTATTTGTCCGCTGCTAGCATCAATCTCATTACCACCAATATCATCTAATTTACCTTTAATACTATCAAGTAGACCGCATATTGTAGCGCAGTCTTGTCCTTTAATTTTACTTTGCTTATTCCAAAAATCACAATAACCGATACTTTCATAATTTCTGATATGTAAAAATTTATGTGCTGGAATTGTCACAAAATACACTTTAATATCATTTGCTTCTCTAACCATACTTTTCTCCTTAGTTTCTAATAAATAGCAATCAAAAGGCCTAATTATTGTGCGCAAAACAACACAAGTAGGGTTATTACGATATTCACTTGGTGTTTTATCGTACGCATTTTTAAAAGCACGTGTAAAAGCTTCATGTGATGAAAAGCCATATTTAACAGCAATACTTAATAAACTCTGATTAGTATCTCTAACATCTTTTAAAGCAAAAGCTAGCTTACGATATCTTAAATAGTCTCTTAAAGACATACCGGATATTTTTTTAAATTTTCTTGAAACATAAAATTCTGAATAGCCCAAATATTTGGATAAATCTTTTAATGTTAAAGAGGCGTCATTTTGTATATTAATGTTTTCATCAATTCTTAAAATAATGTCCTGAATACTTTTGTCCCATTCTTTCATGATTTTCTCCTTTGATTGACACATCTTAATTATAGATAGTTATTAATTATTTACTTGATTTGGATTGCAAAGTTTTATCTATTTGGCGTTTTTATATGATATTAATATATGACAAGGTGCAAATATCAAAGAAAATATAATTAATAGGATTGATCTTATCATAATTCCACTATAAATGAATAGAAATGATGGTATTATCGATAGTGCTAACGCACGAAAAACGCTTGGCTTTTTAAAACAAATCGCCCATATTAAGCAATATAAAGTAACTAAAATAGAATCCACGATAAGATATAATATCAATCCATTATTAAAATAAAAGCCAAAATAAGTTTTAGGAATATTAAAAATCATAAATATAAAAGAGCCAAATCGTCCAATTTGTTCAAAAAGTTCAACAAATTTATTATTGTATTTATTCACAAAGCCATCTTTGCACTTTACGGCAAAAATAATGTTTGGAATCATAATAATTACGATAAATATTAATCCGTAAATATTAAGCCAATTCATAAGTTGTCCCCCATAATTTAAATTTTAAATCCACCATTCTGGTGTTAAATCGCCTAATGTTACTATTTTACATTTTTCATAATCTAACATGATTTCAATATTTTTATAATCACTCGGCATTAATTGGCTCATAAGTTCTCGACATGCTCCACAAGGAGGAATCACTTTACCTTCAGAGTTTATTGCTATAATTTTTTTAATCTTATACTCGCCATTAGTGATCATATTAAATATTGCATTACGTTCAGCGCAGATTCCTAAACTGCATGCACTATCAACACAGACACCAACATATATCTTTCCTGATTCAGTTTCAATTGCGGCACTTACTCCACCAGCTTCAATAATGCTAGAAACCTTGCGTGGATTAAGTACTTTTTTTGCTGCGTTATATAATTCATCCCAAATTTTTTCCATATATATTCACCTATTTTTTAAAGAAATGGAAATCGCAACAATCTCCACCATATCCTAAAGTCTTAGTTCTTGAAAATCCCATTTTATTTAATCCGCCATAAGTAACATCATCAACATCACAAAATAAGCGACATAAATGAGCACAATCATTTTCTACACACGCTGTATGCCAAAGACATTTAGTAATAGTTACATCAAAATAATCTTTGCCACGTTTTTGTTTATTATCTTGTAAATCTGTTTTACGCATTCTTTTAAGAAAAATTTTGCTATATAAGAAATAAAATCCTGGCACTTTCTCCATCTTTTTCATTTGTGCGTGTTTGGGTACCGCTATTTTATCTAACATATATTTGCGTATATATTCGTATGATGTTTCTTTTGATAACTCTTCTTTTAAAAACACTTTATATAAAGCAATACGTGGTAATATTGTTTGAGTTAATGTTTTCATTTGATTTTTAGATTTATCTTTGGTGCTTTGTATTATTTCATTAAGTAATTTAGCTTGCTTTTCAAATAACTCATTTCCTTTTTCATTACCAAATTCTTCTATTAAAAATATTTTAATTTGTTTTTGTTGCTTTATTTTCATGTTAGGCACCTCTTTATAACTTTTACTTTTTAACAAATAAATAATAAATAATAAATAAAAATAATACAAGTTAATATCATTTCTATATCATCGCTTTTAACTTAGTTTTTTCTTTTTTAACTTAGTCAAAGTTAAAAGCAAAATTTTTAAGTTAAAACAAAAAACGCATAATTTATCAAAATCAATTGAGATTGTTTATGCGTTTTATTATTATTTTTTATTTTATTTATCTAATGGTTTCATTGTTGGGAACAGAATTACTTCTCTAATAGATGTTTGTTCAGTTAAGAACATTACTAATCTATCAATACCAATACCAACACCGCCACAAGGTGGCATACCATATTCAAGAGATTCAAGGAAATCAACATCCATTTGGCTTGCTTCATCATTTCCATTTTCTCTTTCTTTCATTTGCTCAACGAATCTATTTCTTTGATCGATTGGATCATTTAATTCTGTATATGCATTAGCGAATTCATGTCCGCCAATATAAAGTTCAAATCTTTGAACAAAACGTGGGTCAGTTGTATCAATCTTTGTTAAAGGAGAAATTTCAACTGGATGTCCACATAAGAATGTAGGTTGAATTAATTTTTCTTCACAGAATTTTTCAAAGAAAGCATTAATAATATGTCCTACAGTAAAGTGTTTTTCAACTTCTACACCTTTTTCTTTAGCTAAAGCAATTGCTTCTTCTAAAGAGTAATTATTATTTTTAAAATCAATGCCTGTTTCTTCTTTAATCATTTCGCACATTGTGACAACTCTAAATGGCTTAGAAATATCAATTAATTCACCTTCCGGATTAAAGATATTCATAAATTCAGATTTATTAGCAACCTTTTGTGCAGCGTGTCTAATTAATCCTTCAGTGATACGCATCATTGAAGATAAATCGCCATACGCTTCATATAATTCAATAGTGGTAAATTCAGGGTTATGAGTTAAATCCATACCTTCATTTCTAAATAATCTACCAATTTCATATACTTTTTCAAGACCACCAACGA
>CAKPAV010000212.1 GCA_934133115.1 uncultured Bacilli bacterium | reverse complement strand
AAATTTAAAAATGCACGTATTTTAACAATGGATAATAATTTTGAGGTATTAAAAGGTGTTCTTATTACTAATGAGAATAAAATTGAATATATTGGAAAAGAAGATAAAGATGGAACTTTTGACCGTGTTATAGATTGTAGTGGTAATTTATTAATGCCGGGATTTAAAGATGCTCATACACATTCTGCAATGACTTTTGTAAGAAGTTATGCCGATGATTTGCCATTACATGATTGGCTATTTGATAAAATTTTTCCTATGGAAGCTAAATTAACTAGTGATGATATTTATAATTTATCAAAACTTGCTATTGCTGAATACTTGACAAGTGGAATTACCGCTAATTTTGATATGTATATGGAGCCTAAAGCGTTTTGTAAAGCTTCAATAGAACTAGGATTCAGAACAGTAGTACTAGGATGTGTTAATAATTTTACAGAATCAGTACAAATAATGCGCGAGAATTACAAATTACTTAATAATATATCACCATTAATAACATATAAATTAGGCTTTCATGCAGAATACACCACAGATGAAGCAATTTTAGTTGAATTAGCAAAACTTGCTAATGAATTAAAAGAAGATGTTTATACACATTCTTCTGAAACCTTAGATGAAGTTAATGGTTGTAAAAAGCGTCATAATGGCTTAACCCCAACGCAATATTTTGAAAAACTTGGCTTATATAATTATGGCGGCGGTGCTTATCATTGTGTTGAGATGAGCGATGAAGATTTAGAAATATTTAAACGTCGTAATTTATATGTTGTTACTTGTCCTGGATCTAATACCAAATTAGCAAGTGGAATTGCCAGTATTCAAAAGATGATGGATAAAGGTATTAAAATTGCTATTGGAACTGATGGTCCGGCATCAAATAACGCACTTGATATGTTTAGAGAAATGTTTTTGGTAACTGGACTTCAAAAGCTTAAATGTCATGATGCAAGTAGTTGTGACGCTAATGAAGTGTTATATATGGCAACAGTTAACGGCGCTCACGCAATGGGCTTACATAATGCTGATGTTTTAAAAAAAGGCAAACTAGCAGATATTATCATGATTGATTTACATCAACCTAATATGCAACCGATTAATAATATAACCAAAAACATTGTCTATTCCGGTTCAAAACAAAACGTAAAAATGACAATGATAAATGGTAGAATTTTGTATGAGGATGGAAAGTTTTATTTTGAAGAAGATATAGAAAAAATATATCAAAAATGTCAGGAAATTACTGATAGAATTAAAGAAGAAACAAAATAAAGAGCACAATATTGTGCTCTTTTATTAATATTTGTTAAGAAAGTTAGTTAATGCTTTTATATGCGTTTCTTTTACAAAATCTCTTACTGCAATATAAATGGCTTTATCTAAATCTTCATTGCTAACATTTGTGGCATCGAATTCAAACGACTCACCAATCAAATCGTTAAGGAAACTATTTGTAATAGTTATTTTATATTTTTTTGTGCCTTCAATTAATTTTGATTCATACGAATCATTAACATAAATATCGCTATCACTTAAAATACCTTCTTTGAAATATTGGAATGTTGGTACAACACCTGTTTCATATCCGTATTCTTCTGAACCTTTCTTAGATAGTTGATATTTATCTTTAAATTCTTGCCACTGCGTTGAATTGAATTCACCATTTTCATCATAACGAATTCCTTTTTTATCACATTCAATCATATATATTTTTTTGTTTTTGTGTGTTGCTAAATATTCGTTAAAAAAATCATCAAACAAAAAACTACAATCGCCACAACTACTGCGTGTAAATAATACGGTCATAGTTTCTTTCGTATTCTTTCTAGTATCTAAATCAAGCGGCTCTATAAATAATGCATTAGGTAAGCTAACATATTTATTCATCATATTGTTAAAACTATCATCATTAGTAAATTGATCACGTGTGCTAGAGTTATAAGCGGATATATAAAGTTTTTTACCACCTTTATAAAATCCAATCGCTGGAGCAGCGCCTTTAGCAAGTTTAATAGGGTCAGTATCAGAAAGTGTGTTAGTGTAATTTATTTTATAAATGGCTACGCCATAATTTTCAATATATTTTTGTAGTTTTGTTTCAAAACTTCTACATGTAGAACAACCTTGAACATAAGCATAAACTATGAAATCATATTCGTTCTCTCTTAAAGTATCTAATTGTTCTTGTGACTTTAATTCAATAAGATTATTAGTTGTTAAATCACCAGTTATAAAATTTACTTTATTGTTAGTATCATTATTAGATCCACTAGTAGAGCTATTACTAGAACTATCACAAGCACTAACTGTAATAAGCAAAGGTATGAATAATAAAAAATTCTTTAATCGTTTCATAAATATTTACCTCGCTTAATTATAAAATGCTTATTATTATTTTTCAAATAATAATTTATAATTCTTCAACAAAAGATACATAATCTAAAGTTGATAAAGCAATAATTATATCCTTATGATGACGATATTTCTTTTTGACATCAGTTAAAGAAATACTATATACACTTAATCCTGATCCGAAATAAGAATTGTTTATTTCCATATCATCAATTCTTAAATTCAATTGTCTAATTGTAAAAATAAAGTCTTGTAATTTGGATTTATCTTTTAATTCTAAGTGTATTTCAAAATGATTGGATTTATCTTTTAAAAATATTTCAAGTGTTGGTAAAACGGCTAAAATGAGAATTAATACAACCGCTAAAATTAAAGCTACCAAATAAAAACCAAGTCCAATTACGAGCCCGAGTATTTCACAAAGCCATAATCCTGCTGAAGTTGTTAATCCTTTTATTTGCTTTTTAGATGAAAATAATATGGAATTGCCACTAATAATAACAGTACCAATAATTGCAGCAGTAGAGAATAAATATAGTTTATAGCTTTCATCAACTAGTGCTGAATCAATAATAGCGGACACCGCTCCCATTAGAGTAACAAGAATAAATGTTCTTAATCCTGCAGAATGCCTTTTACTAGATCTTTCACATCCTATTGTTGCTCCGATAATTACTGCAATTAAGATACGAAAAATAATAGAAAATACATTAATTTCAATAGACCAATTACCCATTAATTTTGCAAGTGGGTCAATAAATTTTACTAAAAAATTCATAAATTTTTACCTCCTAACGTTTATTTATGAATCGGCGATAATTGTTGTTATCAGCCGTATAAAACAATTCTTCTGATGCTTCGACAAACGCTTTTTCTTCTTCAGACATATCATTTTGTGCATGTTCAGGAAGAGTTGATTGAATTTCTTTTATTTGTTTAATTAAATCATCAATCTTATTTTTGGCTTCGAGATGCTCTTTATTTTCTTTAGACTGTTCTGTAATTACTACGTTTTTATTATTAGGGTCATAAGACTTAGATAAGAATAAAGATAATTTTGCACAAGCAGGTCCTATTAATTCATATAATACGCTTGATGCCAATATTATAGTTTCAAGCGCAGCCCCAACTTCTCCACCAATTGTTCTAGCACCCATCGCTGCTAATCCGATGGCGACACCAGCTTGTGGAATAAGTGCTAATCCTAAATAATTACGAACTTTTTTGTCTTTTTTTACAATTAATGATCCTAAATATGCGCCTACATATTTACCAATGATACGTACAAAGAAATAAAC
>CAKPAV010000211.1 GCA_934133115.1 uncultured Bacilli bacterium | reverse complement strand
GTAAAATATATAGCACATAGAAAAAGTTAGACTTTTGCGGGGCGGCATTGTGAAAACGATGTTAGCTCTGTTTTTCTATATAAACAAAATTTTTGGAGAATCTCTACGGAGCAATGTCATCTTAACTTAATGACATTGTCCACCGGACCTCTTGCACCCCGTCTCGCGCTCTAGATGATAGGCTTTGACAAATGATTGCGGGAGCCTTATTTTGTAGCACAAGACCACCAAGCAGCATCGTGCTTGCACGAAATGCTATTTGGTGGTCGCAAGAACATGAGCACGATAGTGCGAATGTTAGTGTGCGTAATAGAGTTTACTCGATTGCGGTTTTTCAAGGTTTCTAAGTTTTTCGTTAATTATTCCTTATAAAAAAAGTGCATACAAAAGCATACAATAGAGTACATATTTGCGGCTCCCTATAGTCTCTCTATAGTCTCCCGGTGGTCTCCCGGTAGTCTCCCAGAGTTTTTGAGTTCTGTTGCATCAAATAATAATTTTATATAGAGCAGTATGAGGGTAAAACAGTGATTTAACTATGAACAAGTGATGTTGATGTGGCATAATAAGGAGATAGGCACATTGGAAGCAAGTAAGTGTCTAGGCATATCAAAGACTACGTTCTACCAGATGATGAAGCGGTATGGTGTGTAGTGTGCAAAGTGTACAAAAAGGTTCTGATATTTTTGAATGAGAACAAAAATACATATCTGACCTTTTTGTACACCTTTTCAGTATGTTTTGACAGGTACAGAAAGGTACACCTTTTTGTACAACTAATAGACTTTCTATAAATATATATTTTTTTGATAAGTATATTGCAGATTAATCAAGTATTGCAAAGAAGCTTCTGTATGACATGGATAAGGTTGGATGTAAATGTTTTAGCAAGAAAAGTTGGTACTGTGTATAAAAATAAGAAGGATTTGAAAAGGAGTGAAATAAAAATATATATTCTAAAATATTTTATTCCAATGTTACAAAAAAATAAGGTATACTATATTAAGTAGATATTGTGATATAGGTTGGTTTTAAAGAAGTGAGGAATATAATGCGCGCGGAGAAGAACATCTTCTTGGATATTTGAAAGATTATAATTTAAAGGGTTATATGTTGAGTTTCAATTTTAATAAGAAGAAAGAAGTTGGTGTCAGAGAGCTTCATTTTAAAGATGTCACTATTGTGGAAACAGTAGTATAAAATAGAGGTCAATGCGCCGGATTACATGGAGGGAAGTGTACTTCCGTATACACCTCATGAGCTTGAAAATGCAAAGCATATATATGAACTTCCATCTGTAAACTATTCTGTTATTAAACTTGCTAAGAAACAGATGGAAATCGGCGTAGATGACAGTTGGGGCTCAAGACCGCATGAGGAATATAGAATTGAGGTGGATAAACCGATGGAATTTATGTTTGTGATGTACGGAGTTTGGTGAGGAATTAAAAAACTGTAAATTTGACCAATAACATATATAAAAATGACCAACTGACGGCACAGGTACAATTAATATAGTAGTTTTGTTATCATATTAGGAGGTATGGAAAATGAATAATATAATAACAAAACTAGTTGAAAATTTTCACAAAGAGGAGCTTATATCAGAAGAAGATAAGATAATCTATTTATTTGGGCTGAAAGAATTAATTTCGTTAATTATTAATGTATTTACTATAATATTAATTGGTATTATATTTGGTGAATTAATAGGAGTTATGTTTTTTACGATTAGTTTTATGACGCTTAGAAAATATGCCGGCGGGTATCATGCTCCAACACCAGTCAGATGTTACATGATGACATGTACTGTTTTGGTAGGGAGTGCAATAGTATTGAAAAATATTGATTTTTCAAATGGGGTAATTATATTAGGCTTATGTATTTCTGCTGCGGTTATACTTATAATGTCTCCTGTAGAGTGCAAAAATAAACCATTAGATTCACTCGAAAAAAAATATATAGAAAAAAAGCATTGTTTATATGGGGAGTCGGTGTTGTAATTGCAATAAGTTGTTGTTGGTGGTTTGAAGTTATAATTGTTACAAAAAGTATTATGTTGGCGAATTGTATATTGGCATTATCGCAAATAGGTGAAAGTGTAGGGAAGAGAAATGTTTATTAATATAGCAATATGTGATGATGAAGATGTTATATGTTCGAAGCTTGAAGTATTACTGCAAAAACTTGCAGCTGAAAGAGAGTATGATTATAGTATAGACATTTATAATGATGGAAGAAAACTATGTGATGCTGTAAAAGATAATGTTTATGATTTAATATTTCTTGATATTGAAATGCCTGCAATGAATGGAATCGAAGTTGCAAATTATATTCATGATGAACTGGGAAATATTACTGCTAAAATTGCTTTTATATCCTCGAAAGACGGATATTTCAGGCAGTTACTTAATACACAGCTTTTAGGATTTGTTGACAAGCCGGTTGATTATGACAAAATAAGTGATATTATTGATAAATACATTAGATATTACAAAAAAAAGCAAACTATATTTACTTATAGCAAAAAGGGTGAGCATATAAACACATATATTTCAGATATAATTTGTTTTGAAAGAATGGGCAAAAAAATTCGAATTGATATGATAAAAGAATCTGACGAAATATATGGACTGATGGATGATATATATTCAATGGTAAAAGCGAACCGATTTTTGTACATACATAAATCTGTTATTGTTAATTATGATTATATCAGAAAACTTGAATATGAAAGAGTTATATTACATGACGGAAGAGAATTTTCTATAAGTCAGTCAAGGAGAAAAGAGATTCGTGAAAAAGTTATGCAAATTGCAAAGGAGGATAGCAGATGTTAGGTTTCCTTGAAAGTATTTTTATTCTTATATTATATATATTTGATACATATATTGTATTAAAATATATGAATGCATTTTTTTGTGAATATGATTACAGTAAGAGATTTCTACGTTTGGCAGTTGTGTTAAAAATTGTGCTTGCTTATATAACAACATTTTATTTTCCGTATGCACTTGTTAATATGACAGTAGCATTTTTAGTTATTTTTTTTGTTGCAATGTGTTATAAGGCTTCGATTGTAAAAAAATTAATATGCACATTTTGTGTACTTGCATTGAAAATATTTGCTGAAATGATAGCATTTCTTATAGTAGTAAGAATAGATGTACTTGTTATCAATAAAAAAGCATATAATGATGATTATGTTGGATTGTTTTTAGCGTTAATTATTTATTTGGCAATGGCATTTGTGGTTGAACGATTTAGACATCTGAACAGTAAAATGAAAGTTTCTAAACCATTTTTAATTGTTTTTATTGCAGTGCCTATTATTACAATTGCTTTTGAAATCATTTTTTTACAGCAGAAAAATTTCAGTAAAGTAGTTTTTATATTGTCGCTTATATTTAGTTTGACCGTATTTTTTTTGATGTTATTTTTATATGATTTGTTGGGGGTGGCATTTCAGGAAAAAACAAAATCAGGTATTTTGATGGCAGAAAAAGAGTATTATGTAAAGCATGCGGAAAAGATTCAAGATAATGAGAGAGAATTACGGAAATTCCGACATGATATAACCAATAAGCTTAGTGTTGCATCCGAGCTGATCGAGAGATGTAGGACGGATTTTGCGGACATTCAAAATAAAAAAGAATGTGGAGGTAACAGACAATGGCAAAATCATT
>CAKPAV010000210.1 GCA_934133115.1 uncultured Bacilli bacterium | reverse complement strand
AGAAGGCTTAGACAAAATGGAAGAATGGATGAAAGAAATTGGATTAGTAATGCATATTGGAGAATTAGGAGTTAAGGAAAGTATGTTTGATCAAATCATTGAAGGAACTTTCATTTCCGATTCTGGGTATAAAACATTAACAAAAGAAGAAATAAGAAAAATTCTTGAAAAAAGCATGTAAGAGAGACGCCCCTTGGCGTCTTTTTATCTTTTGGAAAGCGCTTTACATTTTTTTTATGCTTTAACATATTGATTTTCTAATTTAGCAAAAATATAATATTGGTAATTTAAGTCAAGGAGATAAATTTTTATGAAAAACAAGACATTTTTGTCGACTATTTTGTTATTATCGCTTTTAACCATTACTGCTTGCGATAATAATAAATCATCAAGCTCAAACAGCAATGGCGCATCTGACACACCAGCAAGCGATAGCAAAATAAGTGTTAATCCAAAACCAACTTCAAGTGCCAAAGAAGTATTTGATTTTCTAAAATCAGCAGGATCTTCCACTAATTTCACATTAGAAATTCCATATGATGCCACTACATCATTACATATTACGTATAATCCTCATTACATTTATTATGATTTAAGTGATGCTGGCTATATCCAAATTGATTCTTATAAAGGAAATAATGAAAAGTTATTATATAATTTTTCTAATAAATCAAAAGTTCAAATTGAAAATGCTGTTAGTTATAATGATCCACTAGGTAATCGCTTTGCCGTTTCTTCTCCAGAAGAAATGAATGCTTTAAATGATGGAGTAAAAGATTTAACTGAAGCCGATATTAGCGCAAATTGGGATTATTATTTTACCAAAAACAAAAATTTAATTACTGGATTTGCTTATGTTATGAACGCTACAAAATATGTTGGTTCCATTGAAGCAATTAAATTTGCCCTTAATGAAGATAAAACTGAATTAAGCTTCCAATTTGTTCCAAATTTTTCTTCTCTTGAAGATAGCGAAGTTGTTGATACTTTAAAGGGAAAAATTACTAAAGTTGGTAAATCAAGCGTTTCTGAATTAGATGCATTCTTAGCTTCTTATTCTTTACCAAGCGAGAGTTTATCTGACTCATTAATTACTTCATTAGCTGGCAAACAAGCATTCCATAGTGTCGTTAATTATAATTATGATGGAAAAGTTAGCGTTGACCAAGAAGATAAAGTAATTATGGAAGAAGGCAAAAAGCAAATTGTCCGTTCTAGTGGTTCATCTACTAATTCTAAATCATTTTATTACACAAAAGATTCTTCAACAGGTCATGCAATAAGAAGATACTTAAATTATAAAAATGTAGTTGTCGATGAAGACACTGGCGATATGTTTGATAATATCGCTCCACATATTTCATCATTAATTGAAAAAGATGCATTTAGAAAAACATCCGAAAACACCTATACATATTTCGGATATAATGGTCGAGGATTTATTTCTAAATTATTAGATTATGAACCTGGTGAAATTCTTTCAATGACTTTAACCACATCCGACAATAAAGTATCTAGCATTCATGCACTATCAACTTTAAGATACGATACTTATGGCAAAAAAATGTATTATGATATTACTATTGATTTTGGCCAAAATTATGAATATAAATCATTTACTCCTCATGAAGAACCAAGTGATAACATGCTTAAGTTTGCTTTAAATGCTTATGATAATGAAGGAAAATATTCTTCTTATGTAGATTTCCAATATTCATTTAAAGCCACACTATCTACCAATACTGGAGTTGGAGTAAACAATTATAAAAAGACTATTTCTGTTGTAAAGCGTAGCGGTGTTACTTCTAAAAGTTATGGAATGAATACAATTATTATCGATCAAGAATCTGTTGATACCGAAGAAGGTACAACAGGAGATCCAATTCATATTATTACTGGCTTCTTTGAAACATCTACAGGACTTGCTCCTTTCAAGGTTACAGAAGATAATAAAGTAATTGCTTCAGGTCCAGAAAGAACTGGTAAAAAATTAAAAGATTTCTTCAACATGAATATTTCTTACCAAGCTTTTGAACCTATTGAAGTAAAAGAAGATGGTACTCATACATTCCGTTTATATGATGATATTGAAAATGTTAGTAACCATGTATTTGGCTATAACAACATCAATTCAATTATTCCTTCATCACTAACTATGGAAGCTAAAGAAGTAAAGGTTGATGAAACGACAACTAACAAAGCATTAACTAAAATCGAATATGAATTTGATGGCTATGGCATGTTCAAAGGTACTGAAACAATTGAATTTAGTGATTATGGCACTACCGTACTTCCAGAAGAATTAGATTTCTCAACATTCGGTGATTGGGTTGCCCCTACAACATGGGACAAAGGTGCCGCTAACGTATATGAAAAATTGATTGGTGAAGAAAAATTCACTGCTGAACAAATTGCCTTAATTCCATTCTTATATAGCGATAAAATTGAAGGTAACTGGGATGTTGATGTTACTAATGATGGAACATATTTATGGGCTTGCATCTTCAATGATACATATGCAGCAAGTGATTCTGATACTTATAGTGAAGGTTATTTAGCAGATTATGTTCAATTATTAAAAGATAATGGCTTTGTAGAAAAAGATTACCCATTAGCTAATAAAGGCGATGGCACTCAATTATATAAAGATGGTGTTTACGTTCGTATTCCTGGTGATTCATTAATGTCTGGAATTCGTATTCTTGTTGAATTAAAATAAAGAACTTAAAAAAAATGATGCATTCTTAATCGTTTGCATCATTTTTATTTTGTTTTGATAAATAGTCATCAATATATGTCCACACATAGTTATCATAATTTCCAAAGAAACTATAGTTATCCATGTTAAATCCATGTCCAGCGCCTTTAATTACATAAAGTGTAGAATTTTCATATGTTTCCTTTGCTTTTTTAGAATAATCAAGTGACACTGTAGTATCTGAATCTCCATGAATAATGATTACATCTTTCTTAAAATTAGCAATATGCTCATAAGGATTATAGTCTTTTAATGTTTCAAAATATGCTTCACCCATTGGCATATAGCTACTATAAGAGGAATCTTTTACTTGGTCAGGAATATTAAATGCTGGATATAATAGTATTAATCCTTTTATATATTCGTTATAATCATTCGCAGTAATTGCGGATACTAATCCGCCTTGACTTGTACCAAATAAATATATATTTTCTAAATCAATTTTTGCATTATTTTTAAATGCGTTAATAACTGCTTTTAAGTCATCTATTTCGCTAAATATAGTCATATTTTTGATATTACCATCACTTTTTGATGAAGGGCTACCGCCACAAAAATCAAATGTATAAGCCATATAACCACGATTAGCAAATTCTTTTGCATAACTTTTTAATGAATCTCCTGTTAAAAAAGCACTATGAGAAAGAATAACTAATGGATATTTTTCTTTTTGTTCAACGGGTGTATATAACTTACCATATATTTTTTGTTCATTTTTATAAATATACTGTTCTTCAACACTATACTTTGCTGGTTCACTAGGAGAAATAGAATTAGAAGTAGAATCTATATCACTAGAAGTCGAACTAGTCGAATTATTAGCGCAACCAAATAAAGAAAATAGACTTAATATAAGTAATATTTTTTTCTTCATAGCCATTTAAACCATCTCTCTTTGCTAGAATTGTAGCACTCACTAGGTAAAATTTCTATA
>CAKPAV010000209.1 GCA_934133115.1 uncultured Bacilli bacterium | reverse complement strand
TTTGAAAAATATATCATTTGTGATATAATCCATATAGCGCAAGACGAGAGGAAATGAGATATGGATTACGATATCGAAATGAACCAGAAAGATTACCAAAAAGAAAAAGAAATTTGTTCAACTAAAAAACAATCAAATTATTAATATTCAAAATGAAAATGCCCAAGAATTTTACAATATATCTGAAGGACTAAGGCTAGATAAAACCAAATTAACCAATGAGCAAAAAACTAATTTTTATAATGCATTTAAAGCAATTAATGCAATCGAAGATAATAAAGTGAAAGATTACTTTATGAAAGTAATTGATGAGGTTAAAGACTTTAAAAACAACAAACTTGATTTATCTAATATTAATGCCAAATTGCGTGATTATCAAATAGATGGAGTTAACTGGATGGCATCATTAGCCAAACATAATTTAGGTGGTATTCTTGCTGATGATATGGGATTAGGCAAAACATTACAAACTATTGCTTTATTAAATATTGATAAAGTTAATGTACCTTCATTGATTGTCTGCCCAAAAAGTTTAGTATTTAACTGGTATAATGAATTTCTTAAATTTGATCCAAATACCAAAATAATTAAGATTTTTGGCACTCAAGAAGAAAGAAAGCAAATTATAAATAATATTAAGCCAAATGAACATGTAATTTATATTACTTCTTATGATTCCTTAAGAAATGATTTAGAGAAATATAATTGTACTTTCCAATATTTAATACTTGATGAAGCACAAGCTATTAAAACATTTACTTCTAAAAAATCTCGTTCTGTAAAACAAATAAAATCTAATCATCGTTTTGCTTTAACTGGCACTCCTATTGAAAATAGTGCTCTAGAACTATGGTCAATATTTGATTTCTTAATGCCTGGATATCTTGATGATATTGATGTATTTAAAAAACGTTTTGAAACGGAAGAAGAATATAAAAATATAATAGCAAAACGTGTCTCTTTATTTATTTTAAGAAGAACAAAGAAAGATGTTCTTAATGACTTACCAGACAAGATTGAACGCGTTATTGAAGCTGAAATGACTACTGAGCAAAGAAAAGCATATGATGCTTATTGCCAAGTAGCCAAAAAAGCATTAGGTCAATCTAGTAGTATTTTTGAATTACTCCCATACCTTATGCGCTTAAGACAAATTTGCGTTGAACCATCAATGTTTATAGAAAATTATTCCGGAAAAAGTGGAAAAATGAACTTAATTTACGATTATATAAACACATTAATCAAAGAAGGTCATAAAATTTTAATTTTTTCACAATTTGTTAAAGCACTTAACATATTAGAAACCCATTTAAATAAAGAAAAGATTAAATATTACTTATTAACTGGCGAAACTAAAGCAGAAGAAAGAGTCATATTATGTGATAAATTTAATAATGATAAAACACCCTTGTTCTTAATATCGCTTAAAGCCGGAGGAAATGGTTTAAATTTAATTGGCGCTGATACGGTCATTCATATTGATCCATGGTGGAATGCCGCTGTACAAGACCAAGCCACTGACCGCGCTCATCGTATTGGTCAAAAAAATAATGTCACAGTTTTAAAATTTATATGTGAAAATTCAATTGAAGAAAAAGTAATTGAATTACAAAACATGAAAAAAGATTTAATTGATTCCCTGATATCATCCAATGAAAAATCAATTTTACAATTAACACATGATGATATTAAATTTTTACTTAATTAATAGCCTTTCAAAATATTGCTCAGCAAATATTAAAAAAGTTGCTCACTTATTCTCTAAAATATTGCTCAGTTAGATTAGCAAATATTGCTCAATTAAGTAAAATGTTAATGAAGCGGAGGCCATTAAAATGGATAAATTGTAAATAAATTTGATTATAAAAAAGAATTATTGACGAAGTTATCGTACAATATCTTAAAGTTAGTGGCGCTATATGCATTGAAGGGCCAAAATGGTGTGGAAAAACTTAGGCATCATCCTACCATTCCAATAGCGAATTTTTAGTCGGCGATCCAAAAAACGGGTTTTCTAATAGAAAACTTGCCGAATTAGATCCATCATTAGCTTTACAAGGCGATACACCAAGAATGATAGATGAATGGCAAGAAGTACCGTCTATATGGGATGCAACAAGAGCGAAAGTTGATAAAAGACACAAAAAAGCCAAATTATTCTCACAGGATCTTCTACTCCTAAAACAAAAGATATTTTACATAGTGGCACTGGACATATTGTTAGTTTAAAAATGAATACTATGTCATTATATGAATCTGGTGATTCTACTGGACTAATATCTTTAAAAGAACTTTGTGAAGGCAAATTAGAACCAACAATGGTTGAAGAAGTTGATTTGGAAAAAATTGCTTATTTAATTGTTAGAGGCGGTTGGCCAGAAAACATTAATGTGGATTCCGATAGTGCACACATTATGCCTAGAGCATATATGAATAATATAATTAGAGAGGATTTAAATAAATTAGATGATGATATTGAGTATAATCAACATAAAACAACTTTACTTTTAAAATCACTAGCAAGAAATGAGTCCACAACTGTATCGGATAAAAAACTATTAGATGATATTATTGAAAACGATAATGAATCAATGAGTCGAAATACAATTGCTAAATATTTAGAATCATTAAATAGACTTTTTGTTTTAAATAATCAAATGCCTTTTAGTACCAATATTCGTTCATCACTTCGAGTTAAGCAAATGGAGAAAAGATATTTCTCTGATCCCGCAATGGCGTGTGCAATGCTTAACCTTACCGCACAAAAACTTCTTAATGATTTGAATACTTTTGAATTCCTTTTTGAGGCATTAGTGGAAAGAGATTTAGAAATATACGCTCAAAGTTTTGGCGGAAAATTGTTTCATTATCAAGATTATAATAACAATAAAATAGATGCCGTAATAGAATTAAAAGATGGAGAATGGTGTGCATTTGAAATCAAATTGGGCGCCAATAAGATTGAAGAGGCAGCAAAAAACTTAACAAAAGTATGTGCCGATATTATCAATAGTGGTGGAAAAGCGCCTAAAATAAAATATATCATTTGTGGATTATCTAATGCCGCTTATAAAAGACCAGATGGAATATTTGTTGTTCCATTAACATCATTAAAAAATTAAAGTAAATAATAAAAAATTCTTTATCACTTATTAAAAGTTTTGCAAGATTTTGTCACATCATTAATTTGTCCTAATTACCACCGCATATCCACAATTGAATTATAAACATTGGAATTAACTCTAAATCAAGATGTGTTTTTAATTTGTTTGTAACATGAATGTTTTTCAATTAGCATTGCTAACATATTAGCGATTATTGACTTGTTAAAGAAAAATTGCTAATATATAAGCAATTAAGTTGGTGATAAAATGGAAAGAAGATTTGACATTAGTGACTTTGTAGATACAGTAACAGAGGCAAGTATTACGGAAAATTTAATTAAAAGAGTAAAAACAAGAAGGAAAGAACATAAATACACTCAACAAGAATTAGCCAAAAGATCTGGTGTTAGCTATGCTTCTATTAGAAGATTTGAAACAACAGGCGATATTTCACTTGCTTCATTAATTAAGATTGCCCATGCCATGAATTGCTTAGAGGATTTTAATAATTTATTTAAGTATGAACGAATAACTAATTTAAAGGACTATAAATTATGATTAAAAAATTAAATGTAATGTATAATAGTAAACTA
>CAKPAV010000208.1 GCA_934133115.1 uncultured Bacilli bacterium | reverse complement strand
ATTCTATTGAAAGAAAAAAATTTGATGCTAAAAAGCAAAACTAGTTAATTTAAAAAAATGATAGATATTTGTTTGTATATAATTTTTTTTATGCTAAAATAATACTGAATTATAGTCTAAAAGGAGAATTTAATTTTATGAAAAAAAAGTCAATACTATATATTTTTATATTTATTATAGGACTATGCTTGATAGATAATGTTAATGCAGATCAGGGATGTAGCTATAAGCAAACAGTTCCCATTTATGATGCCCAAAAGTATTATGATGCAATAAAAGGCGGTGGTGCTTTACCTAAGCCATTAGTTATGGGAAATGTACATATAGAAATTACTTTAAATGAAAAGGGAAAGCTGTCCATCAGCTCTCTTGATAACCCATTTAATGATGTTCCAGATAAATATATTAGTGGACTTTTTATTGTGGATAACAATACACTGTATTGTCCTAATGAAGTTTATTTAAATAAAGAATTTGATGGTTATTTTACTGCAACAAAGAGTTCGCTTGCTGCTAATCCAAGGCCTAATACAGATGTAACTGAAACAAGTGGGCCTGTTAGCTATACATTAACTAATCCTGAAGCTGTAAATGGTGCTAAAGTATATACTCCACAAAAAAGTGGAAGTACATTAATTGCATGTAAAACTGGTGGTGCTGGAGCTGCAAATTATATAAAAAACACTGCAAATGATTACAAAAATAAAGCTAATGATGCATCTCTTACTTCATTATTGAATTTACAAGAAGAGTTAAAGAGACTATCAACAAGCTTATCATCTGAATTAAACAAACAATATTGTGAAGTTGCAGAATTTAAAAATGCATCAAAATCTATTGAAGAAGCAAATAGTGTAATTGCTAAAAAGATAGCTGCTAATAGTCGAGGTGATGCTTTCAAAGATATATCCAAAGAAAATCAGGATGCAATTTCGAGTGAGATTGAAAATGTAAATGAAATTATAGCATCTAAAGTTAATCAAATTACTATTAAAGAGGGAAATATTTTAAATTGTGAGGAATTACTTGATAAAGACCTAAAAGATGTAATTAAATGGGTATTAAAAATTGTTAGAATAGCGGTACCAATTTTATTGATAGTATTAGTAACAATTGATTTTTCATCTGCAGTTATTTCTCAAGATCAAGACTCAATAAAGAAGGCTACTTCAAAAGCTATAAAAAGAGGTATTGCAGCACTTGCATTCTTCTTTGTACCTTTATTTGTTAATGTCATGTTAGATTGGTTATTGAAATATTCACCAATAACTGTTACAAAAACAAATGAAGCTGGTGAAACTGTTAAGGTTGAAATGAGAGATATATCTTGTGAGGAGGTGTTGAAAGGTGATTCTGACATTTGATAGTGTAAATTGGTTTACTAAAATAATAAGGCCATTCTTTGGCGCAATAGATTGGCTAATATACTCATTAATCGGATGGATAATGGAAGGAATTTTCAATTTATCAAATTTGATGATTGATCCCGCATTTGTGAAAAATGTATACAATAGAGTTTATGTTATAATTGCGATATTTATGGTTTTTAAACTTGCGTTTTCTTTTCTTAAATATATGGTATCTCCTGATAGTCTTACTGATAAAAACGATGGTATTGGAAAATTAGTGGTAAGAGCAATTACTATGCTTGCCATTTTGATTTTTCTTCCTGTTATATTTTTTAATCAAGACTTAATTGGAGAAGGTAGAGGTCCAGTACTAACCGTTCTACAATCTGGATTAATTAAAACAGTACCTAAAATCGTTCTTGGAATAGATGATGGGACAGACAATGCGGATGGAACATATACAAACTCGGTAGTTGACAAAGCTGATGAATATGGGGAAGCTATGGCCGTAAATATGCTGTCTGCTTTCTTCTTTCCTGAGGAATGTCGTAAAAATGAAGATTCAAATACTTGTACTGCAGATACCAAATATATTGAAAGTATAAATGACTTTTTAGACAAGATAAATGAGCATAATTTTGCTGATGATACATTTAACTATCAATACATGTGGCCACTTACTACTGTTGCAGGTGTACTACTAATTTTAACATTAGTTGGAATGGCTATAGAAATTGCTATAAGGACATTTAAACTAATTATTTTACAAATGATGGCACCTATACCGGTAATGACTTATATAGATCCAAAGTCATCGAAAGATGGTGCATTTAGTTCATGGTTAAAAACATTTGTATCGACATATATAGATATTTTTATAAAATTAGCAACGGTATATTTACTATTATTATTAGTTTCTAAGGTTTTTGCTGGAGATGGAAATAGTATATTTAAAAATACTGCCCAAGGCTTTATGTCAAAAAATCTTGTTATGGTTTTCTTGGTAATTGGATTATTTAAGTTTGCTAAGGAGGCCCCACAATTTATTAAAGATGCATTGGGTATTAAAAGTAAAGGTGGTTCAGGCTTTGGATTTGGAAAAACACTTGCTGCTGCAGGTGGTGCACTAGTTGGTGGAGCTGCTGGACTTGCAGGTGGATTTGCTGCTGCAAAAGCAGGAGGAGCAAGTACTGCCGGTGCACTTTTAAAAGCAGCTGGTGGCGGAGCCGCAGGAATGTTTAGAGGTGGCTCAAGTGCTTTATCTGGTGCCGGTAAGGATGGAAAAATTATGAAGGGTCTAGGAGCTGCAGCTCAAGCCCAAGGCAATATGAATCAGCGAAAAATGGCAGCTGCTGCAGCGGGCTCAACAATGTTTGGAAGAGTTGCTTCAAAAGCTGAAAATTTATTTACTGGTAGAGATGCTGCTGGAAGAGATGAAGCAAAATTAGAAGAATTAGAAGAGAAAAAGAAAATTAGCGACAGAACAGCCTCTACTCGTGGTAATTTATATGATTACATTATGGATAAAGGCGCAAAAGCAGGTGCTTCGACTACTGTTGCTGCGAAACATTCTTCGCTTGGTACTGTGGCTACGAGCTATGATAATTTTAATACTGCATATCAAAATGCAAAACAAAATGGTAATTCATCGTTTAAAGTGACTACTGATGATGGACATACTGTCGAAATGGATACATTTTCTGGAGCAACTGCAAAATTTGCTTCAGATTTACAAGAAGCATCCGCAACACAATGGGCTAATGATAATGCTGATGATGCAATGTTGAAACACTATGAAGCTGATGCTGGTGTAACACACGGAAGTTATAATTCTTCAGACTTAAAGAATGCTAAGAAGACTGCTGAAGCAGATTCACGTGCAACGACAGCTCAAATATATGGAATTAAGACTGGCTCTAAATATAAAGCTAATAAAGCTAATTCAAATTTTGCTAAAAAAGGAAAATAATAGGAGTGTGATATTAGATGAATGGATATTTAATTCCGGCTAATGCAAATAGGGGAAAACTTATACTTGGTTTTTTTAGAAAGATAGATGCAATTGTATTTGGATGTGGAATTCTAACAACACTACTTTTACTATTTGTCTTTCAAAACAGTTTAAGTTCTGGTGCGGTGGCATTTGCTGTTTTATCTCCGGCATTGTTCACTGGTTTCTTAATTCTACCAGTTCCTAATCAGCATAACGTTATGGTGGTAATTGGCAATGTGTATAAATTTTATTTTGTAAATAGAAACAGATTTGTATGGAAAGGTTGGTGTTCATTAGATGGCGAAGAAAATGACAAGTAAATATACTGAGGATTGGATCCCAGTAAAGTCAATTAATAATGGTG
>CAKPAV010000207.1 GCA_934133115.1 uncultured Bacilli bacterium | reverse complement strand
GATATCGGCACCCTCACCACGGTTAATAAATCCAAATCCTTTTTCGGCATTAAACCATTTAACTTTGCCTACCATGTTTTACCACCTTTCCTGCTAAACTTATTATAGAATACTACACTTCATTTTCAATTTTTTACGTTCGACTTATTGCAATTTTTTTCGACAATTATGCGCTAAAACAAGCACTTTTATGTCTTTAGGATGATATTTTATAATTAATCTAATCGTGGATTTAATAGAGCTTCCTGTAGTTAAAACATCATCAACTAAGAGGATTTTTTTATTTTTTACTCTAAACCCATCTATTATTTCTAGTTTATCTATTATTTTTTCACGCTCGTTTTTAGATAAATTACTTTGCTTAAAATGATACTTCTTTCTTAAAAGATTTATGTGATTTAAATTCAAAAGTTTAAATATTTCTTCTACGTGATTAAAACCTCTTTTTTTATCATCTTCTAAACTAGAAGGAACATAAACTAGATAATAGCCAAAATACTTTATTCTAAGATAAGGTGCTTGTTTTTCTAAAAAAACATCACGTAATTCAATGTCATAACAGCCTTTGAATTGATAAAGAAGACTCTTAAAAAAATTGTTATAACGATAGATAGCCAAAATATCAATATTACAAATCTTCCAATTTTCATAAATACATTCAAATTTATCGTAACAATTTTGACAAAGTTTCGCCTTAAAGCTAATAGATTCAAATTCTTTAAAACAAATTTTACAAATGTTTGTTTGCTTCGTTAATGCTATTAATTGATTTTTCCATCGCTTCAGTAAGTTCATAAGCTAAAAAATATACATCACCAGTAGGAGATTTGATTTTGCGTCCCACTCGCCCCGCGATTTGAGTTAGATTTTGTTCATTAAATAGAGTGTGATCTGCCATAAAAACAATTACTTGTAAGTCTTCAATAGTGATGCCTCTTTCTAAAATTGATGTTGCAATCAAAACATCCATATCTCTTTTTTTAAATTTTGTCACTAATTCATCACGATTCTCTTTTTTAGAATGGACTAAATCAATACTCGTAATAAATACTTTTAACCAGTTTAATAACTTTTCCCCTTCACCAATTGTTGGAACAAAAATGAGTAATGGTTTATGTTTACTTTGATATTCTTTTATTTTTTTTAAAATAAAATATATTTGCAATAGTTTCGGTCTTAAAAGGACTTTAGGCACTGGTATAGCATGGTTATGAAATCTTTTGTATAAATAAGAAATATGACTATTTTCATTTTTAAATTCTTCAATAATTTTTTCACTTGGAGTAGCGCTCATTAAAATATAATTTGTGCGTATGGATTTTTTAAAGAAAGTTTCCAATAAATCATTGTTTTGAAAAGGAAATGCATCAATTTCATCAATAATTAATAAATCAAAATAATTAGAAAATCGATAAAGTTGGTGTGTCGTTAATAAAGTAATATCACCTACTAAAGTTTTAGTATGTCCACCATATATAGCAATAACTTTTTGATTAGTAAAAGCTTTTTGTAAACGAGGCAAAAGTTATATTACAACATATCTTCTTGGTATCGCAAATCCTACTCTTCCACCACCACTTAAAACATAACTAATTGTTTCATAGACTATTTCTGTTTTACCAGCACCACATACAGCATTCAAAAGCGTATTCTTTCCGTTTATATAATTTGTTTTTAGTTCAAGAGCAATTTTTTCTTGTTCTGTACTCAAAGCAAAATCTAATTTATAATTCACCCTCGCTTTCTTACGGCTTACATATTCCACCGATGGACTTTTAAATGTTATACATTTTCGACAGTATGGCACTCCATTTAAATAACCAACATATTTTAAATCGCTATTTCCGCATCTTTCACATACAAATTTTTCTCCCATATTAATATATAGTGATTAAAAATGAAAAAAGCTTAGAATTTTTTAATTTTCTAAGCTAAATTTTAAATTATTAATTATTTTTATAAGTCTTTGACTAATTGTCCAAACGATTTGCTTGGGTTAATACTTTTATCATCTTTTAATAAAGTAAAGTGTAACGATTCACCTAAGCCATTTGTATATAAAGATTGTCCCGAAGTACCAATGATATCACCTTGTTTTATTTCTTGATTTTGTACAACTGTAGTAGTACCTAAAGAAGAATAAGATGCAACAATGCCTGATTCATGTTCAATAAAGATAACATTTCCATAAGTTGAATCATTAGCAATTTTTATTACTTTGCCAGAGAAAGAGGAATAAACATCAAATTTGTCGGTGTTTTTGTAATCAACGCCATCATTCTTTCGATACATTCCATCAATTTCAATGATAGCATTTTCTCTTGTTTGTTCAGAATCTTTATTGTCATAGAAAGGTCTAACAATTTCAATATCAGAAGTTACTGGTTTATTAACAAGTTCTTTCATTACATCTGGTACTTCAATAACTGGATCATCACTTGTTGAAGTACTCGGATTAATTGGCGTTGATGGAGAAATATGTCCAATTACATCACTAGTGGAATTATGATCTCTTATTCCGGCCTCAATAGCTAAAATTGAGCCGAAAAATAGTATTGATGAAGCCGCAATAGCAATACCTACTTTAGCACTATCGCTGAATTTTTTGTTTTTCTTTTGTTTTGGGGACTTTTCTTTATTTAATTGTTCTTCCATGTTTTTCACCTCAATTACATTTTTTCCGTAAATTCAAAATTTATACAAAAAAGATATAATTAAAGAAAAAAAGTGCCAATTTAGAAAGTAAACTAGCACTTATTGGAAATTACTATAATATTGTTTTTTATTTATTTTCAAATTCTTTAATCATATTAACTCTTATTAAATGTTTTCCACCAGCAAAATCAGTTTTAATAAAATTATCTAACATAGTTTTAACTTCTTCAAGAGTAAAATAATCCGCACCAAACGCAATCATATTGGCATCATTATGTTCTCGACTTAATTCCGCTACACGAGGATTATAAGCTAAAACACATCTAATGCCTTTTACTTTATTAGCGCAAATAGAAACACCTACACCGCTACGACAAATAACAATGCCACGATCTGCTTTTCCTTCACTCACTGCTTGAGCGGCCTTAATAGCAAATTCTGGATAATTACATGAATCAGTGGAATAAGTACCACAATCAATAACCTCATGTCCTAAGCTATTTAAATATTTTTTTAATTCTTCTTTATATTCGTAACCACCATGGTCACATCCAATTGAAAATATCATGTTATTCATTCCTCCAAATTTTCATTACATCTTCTAAAGTAATATTTCCTTCTCTTATTAAAATTGGTTCATCACCAGATAAATCAATAATTGTCGAAGGTTTTTGTGCACCCGACTTAGCATTAACTATACCTGCAATTACACCATTAAAATAATCATATGTTTGTTTAAAATCTAAAGCTGGCGGCAATCCTGATGGATTAGCGCTAGGCACTAAAAGTGGCTTTCCTACTTTTTTAATAAGCTTTAAAGCTAGAGGAAAATTAGGTATTCTTACACCAATTTTTTTAGTATTTAAATCGACCCATGGATTTACATCATCTTTTGCTTGTAGTAATAATGTTATTTCTCCCGGCATGAAATGATTAATCATTTCTTTGATTTTATCATTTAAAATTGCCACATTCTCGATTTGTTTTACGTCACTACACATTAAAGTAAATGGTTTATCCGCCGGTCTATTTTTCGCTTCCACCATTTTTTTAAAAGCAACATAACTA
>CAKPAV010000206.1 GCA_934133115.1 uncultured Bacilli bacterium | reverse complement strand
ATTATTCACGTTGATAATAGTGTTGATCCTAAACGTGATATTGAAACTATTAATCTTGAACTTGTGATGGCGGATTTAGATTCGGTTCAAAAACGTATTGATAAAGTAGCAAATAAAGCACGTGTAAGTAAAGATAAAATATCTATGTTTGAAATGGATATTTTGACCCCTTTATTTAATGCTTTACAAAGTGGTTTACCAGCACGTTCAGTTAGTTTAACAAGTGAGCAAAAACAATATGCTAAAGTTAATTTTGGACTTTTAACATTAAAACCAATTATTTATGTTGCTAATGTTTCTGATAATGACTATGCTAATATCGAAGAATGTAAATATTATCAAATCGTAAAAGAAATCGCAGCATCTGAAAATGCAGAAGCTATTCCAGTTTCTTGTGAAATAGAAAGTGAATTAGCGGGTCTTCCTAAAGAAGAAAGAGAAATGTTTTTAACTTCGCTTGGCGCAACAGAATCAGGATTAGATAAAGTTATTAAATCTGCTTATCGTTTATTAAATCTACGTACCTTCTTTACTGTAGGAGAAGATGAATGCCGTGCTTGGACATTTAAAGACGGTATGCTTGCGCCTCAATGTGCTGGTGTTATTCATACCGACTTTGAAAAAGGCTTTATTAAAGCTGAAGTTTATACTTATGAAGATATTATGAATTATAAAACTGAACTTGGTGTTAAAGAAGCTGGTAAACTTCGTATTGAAGGTAAAGATTATGTTGCTAAAGATGGCGACATTATGCATTTTAGATTTAATGTTTAGGTGATAATATGCGGATAGGTTATGCTAGTGATATTCATCGTTTAGTAGAAGGAAGAAAATTGATCCTAGGTGGAGTAGAAATTCCATATCACTTAGGTTTATTAGGTCATAGTGATGCAGATGTTGTAATTCATGCTTTAGGAGAAGCTATACTAGGTGCTTTGGCTTTAGGCGATTTAGGTACACATTTTCCGGATACTAGTGATGAATTTAAAGATATTGATTCAAAAATCATTTTAAAAAGAATTTATGAAATGATGAAAGAAGAAGGATATATAATTGGAAATGCTGATGTCTCAATCAGTTTAGAAAAACCAAAATTAAAAAATTATATTCCTTCAATGCGTGCTGTTTTGGCTAATATTTTATGTACAGATATAAAAAATATTTCAATAAAAGCAGGAACAAATGAAGGATTAGGGGCAGTAGGGGAAGGAAAAGCATGTATTGCTACCGCTATTGTATTGCTAAGAAAGGATGATTAATATGGAAGAAAAGAAAGTGCGTGTAAGATATGCGCCATCACCAACAGGATTTTTACATATTGGTGGAGCGCGTTCAGCATTGTTTAACTACTTATATGCTAAAAGATATAATGGTGATTTTGTTTTTAGAGTAGAAGATACTGATATTGAAAGAAACGTCAAAGGTGGAGAAGAAAGCCAACTTAACGATTTAATGTGGCTAGGAATTATTCCTGATGAATCTCCTTTAAAACCAAACCCTAAATATGCACCATATCGTCAAATGGAACGTTTAGAAACATATCATAAATACGCTAATTGGCTTGTTGAACATGGATATGCTTATGAATGTTATTGTAATGAAGAAGAATTAGATGCTAGTAGAGAAGCACAATACGCTCGTGGTATTAATGCTCCTAAATATGATCGTCACTGTTTGCATTTGACCGAAGAAGAAAAAGAAAAATATCGTAAAGAAGGAAGAAAACCTTGTATACGTTTAAAACTTCAAGATCATATGGATATTACTTTCAATGATTTAATTCGTGGACCAGTAACATTTAATAATGATGATATTGGTGACTGGGTAATTATGAAAAGTAATGGTATTCCAACATATAACTTTGCGGTTGTAATTGATGATCATATGATGGAAATCACCCATGTTTTAAGAGGAGAAGAACATTTATCTAATACTCCAAAACAAATTCAAGTTTATAAATATTTTGGTTGGGAAGTACCAACATTTGGTCATATGACTATTATTATTAATGAAAATGGTAAAAAGTTATCTAAACGTGATCATAACATTTTACAATTTATGTCCCAATATCGTGAATTAGGATATTTGCCAGAAGCTATATTTAATTTCATTCTTTTGTTAGGATGGACACCAAATAGTGAAAAGGAATTCTTTACTTTAGAAGAAGCTAAAAAAGAATTTGATCCAAGTCGTATGTCATCATCACCATCAATGTTTGATCAACATAAATTAAATTGGATGAATGGTCAATACATTAAAAAATTAAGTGATGAAGAATATTTAAAATTTATAAAACCATATTTGGCTAAAGCAGTTAATATTGAAAATTTTGATGACGAAAAATTATTATTCTTAGCTAATATGTTCAAAGAACAAATTCAATATGGTGAAGAAATTGTAAATTTAATTAAGCCAATGTATGAATATAAATTAGAGGAAAGCGAAGAAGCTTTAGCAATGCTTAATTTAGAATCTACTCCACTTGTTTTAAAAACTTTTGCTAATAAATTAGAACAAGCAGATAACTTAGAGCCAGAGACATTAAAAGTAATGTTTAAAGAAATAGCTAACGAAACAGGTGTTAAAGGTAAATCCTTATATATGCCTTTAAGATTAAAAATTACTGGCCAAATGCATGGAGCAGAAATAGTAAATATTATTAAATTGTTAGGGAAAGAAGAAATACTAAATAGAGTAAATAACTAATACAAAGAATAATATGTATTAGAAAATTGTTTCTTGGATTCATTATAAATTTTAAAAGAATGCATATTTGCATTGGTTTTATAAAAATCATTAGAATCATTTTTCGTTAAATAATCGGCAATACTTACGAATAATTGTTTTGCAAGTTTGCCGTTTTTTAATTCTTTATTATCATCATTTCCGACATAAACGCAAATGGTGTAATTAGGATTGAATCCTACTACCCAAGAATCGGATTGAGTAGAACCGGTTTTGGCAGCGAATATATGACTTGTTTGGTAATTTAGTAAAGAAGGAGAAACATAAGTATCTAAATTTTTATCAAAAGGGGATGTAAGCATATAATTTAAAATAATAACAAGTGTTTCATCTAAAGTATAAGAATAAGTATTAGAAGTATTTAAAACTAATTGATCATTTTGAAGTGAAACTGATTTAAATAAACGTGGCTTATAATAATGTCCTAAACTAGCAAAAGAATTGAAAATTGCCGTTAATTGGAGAGGAGTCATTTCATTAGTGCCTAAACCAATCGTGAGTATTCTTGTTCGTTTTCTAAATGAAATGTAGTTTTTTTACTGATAAGTTTTGTTTTTATATCAAAACCATTTTTAAGAGCTAAATAATATAGTAGAGGCTTAATCGTTGAGCCTGTTTGTCTAAGTGATTTAGTGGCACGATTAAATTGAGAGTTATCATAATTTACTCCGCCAACAAGAGAAATGACATCACCACTATTAGGCTTCATTACTACAACAGCGATTTGTGAACTATCTTCATCAATATTATACGATTTTATAATGTTATTAATTTTTTGTGTGACTTCTAAATCAATAGTGGAGTTTATTTTTAATCCAACTCTTTTGTAATTATTTTTTAGGATATGTCCTTCATTTAATTCATCCATAATAGCGTCATAAAAATATAATACATTTCGATTTATTGTATTGCTTTTTTTAAATTTAAAGTTCAGGTTTTCGTTAAGTGCTTTTTGATATTCTTCCTCAGTTATTTTATTT
>CAKPAV010000205.1 GCA_934133115.1 uncultured Bacilli bacterium | reverse complement strand
GAAGTTACCACTTTATATAAAGGTATAGCCGCGAATGGAAAAGTATCTTTCACTAATGGTGATGAATTAGTGGATTATGATGTAACAAGTACAAAAAACTATTATTGGGCTTGTTATACAATTAGATTTAAAAGTGATTCAACATATAAAGATAGCGATATTACTCTTACATTAAATGTTGATGACAAATATACTGACTCACGCACTATTAGTTTAAATGATGCTAAGAATTATGTTGAAGACAAAAAAATTAACCTAAGTTTTGATCAATATCAAAATTATGCAAATTTATATGGCGATCATTCTAAATTTTCTTATGACCTTGTTGGTGAACAATTTGCACTAAGCGGATATGAGTATGTTCATGGTGCTTGTAATGATTTAGATAACCCAAGATATGCATATTTTGCTATGAATAGAGCACAAAACCAATACGGCATAATTGTTAAATATGATTTTGAAACTAACAAAGTAGTAGGATATTCAAAGCAATATCAATCACATGATGGAAGTGAAAAATATTATTGGACTGATAATGCTAATGTGTTCTTCTACAATGGAAGAATTTATATAATTACTTCACAAGGAACATTTGTTTCTGTAAAAGCAAGTGATATTACAGGTAATGGAGTAGGTGAAGTCACACAAGATGATACTTCATTAAATTTTAAATTAGATCAAACAAGCTTAACTGGTATTAAAGCAGTTGCGTATAGTAAAGAAAAAGATAAATTTGCTGTTTATACAAATAACACTATGTATATCTATGATGGTAAACTAAATCTAGAAAAAACACTTACTAGTACAGGTGGATTCCAAACGATATATTCTGATGGTGAACGTTTATATGGTTTTATTAAACAAGAACAAACAGTAGAAACAGTTAAAGATGGTGAAACATTAAAGCAAGGTACATATTATGATGCTGCAATCATTAAAACATATAGTTGGGATGGTACATTAATTTCCAAAACTACATATGGTAGTAAAGATAAACCGATTGGTGATGTTTATACTGTTAATAGAGTTAGATGTAGTAATCTTCAAAATATGATAATGCATAATGGAAAATTATTCATTACGAGATTAGTTTATGTTGGCTATACTAATATGCCAATGGGTGCCTATTTATATGAATTTAATACATCAAATTTAGAAAAGCATTCAAATATAAGTGTTGGTGAATATGTTGAAGCAAATACAGAAACTAACTTTGTTGCTAATGAGTTAGTAGCAAGATATAAAGAAAGTGGATGTAGCTATTTGCAAGGTGTTACTACGGATGGAGATTATATTTACTATGCATATACAAATGGTGATAATACAAAGGCTAGATTAGTACGTAGCAATCCTTTAACTGGTGAATGGGTATCAGCAACAAATTTTGTTACCATTGCGGATAGTAACGATAACAAATCTGATGCTGGTAAGATTTTCTACTATAACAATAATATCTGGGTTACAAAATTTAATAGTAAAACAGTTTTTGAAGTTAATAAGGACACATTAGTAGAAACAGGTGAATCTTTAACATTTGATAAAATGCCTGAAAATCTTAAAAATGCAGCTTATGACAAATTCAATGATCGCTTAGTTTTATTAGGAGTAAGTGGTGCTTTATATACTTATGATAAAAATTCTAAGGCTGTTAGCAAACTTGCTGATGCTAAAGGATTCTCTGGCTTAGGTGTATCTAATTTATTTGCTAATGATGATTATATTTATGTGACATACACCACAAATGGTATCAAAGGTGTTAAAACATCAATATTTGATTTTGATGGTAATTTAATTAAACAAGTAGCAATAGAAGATACAACTAATATTTGTCCAAGTACAAATAGTTTCAATACTCAAGGTTTAATTGATTATAAAGGCGTCGGAATTATCATTGGGTTAAGTTGGGAAGGCACTTATAGCGGTGGCTATATCTATAGTGTCAAAATGAATTAATGAGGATTAATAAATGAATAAAAAAATAAAGTATATAATTAATGGAGCTTGTATAGCGGTAATAGGTGTGGGTTTAATTATTGGTAACAAAGTTATTGAAAACTTTGAAGCAGAAATTAATACATTCCTAAATCCTGCTATTGTTGATAAGAGCCAAGTTAATGTAAGTGCTGATAATGGTCAAAAACTATCTAAAAGAATTATGGAAGAAGGGGCAACTCTTCTCCATAATGAAAACAATACCTTACCTTTAAATTATTCAACAGATAAAAAAGTAAATGTCTTTGGTTGGAGATCTATTGACTGGATTTATGGTAGTGAAGGTCAAAATGCATCAGGTGGTGTTGCCCCTGAAGAAGATGATATTAAAAAGAATATTGATTTATATCGTGCATTAAATGATTATGGTATTCAATATAATGAAAAATTATATAATATGTATACAAAATATTATGCACCTAGATATCAAAGTGAAAATTTAAGAGGAACGCATATTTCCACTCTTACCCCATTAATTGAACCGAAAATTGATGATAAAGAATATTATAGTGATGATTTATTAGAATATTCTAAAAATTATTCTGATGTTGCTTTAGTAGTCATTTCTCGTATGGCTGGTGAAGGTATGGATTGTAGTACAACTAGTCAAGCTAAAAAAGGACCAAAAGCTGCTGGAGATAATACTAGACATTATTTAGAGATATCAACTGAAGAAGAAGCTTTATTAACTTATGTTGGTCAAAATTATAAGAAAGTTGTTGTAATTATCAATGCCGCTAATCCGATCGAATGCGGATTCTTAAAAAAGATTCCAGGAATCGGAGCATGTATGTATGTTGGATTTACCGGTACTAGAGGTGCTAGTGCCCTTCCAGGATTATTATATGGCGATGTTTCTCCGTCAGGAAGAACAGTTGATACATTTGCGTATGACTTCTTTACAAATCCTGCAAATATTTGGTGCGGTGGATTAAATTTTACTGATTATGGTCGCTCTTATACTGATTATGTAGAAGGAGTTTATGTTGGTTATAAATGGTATGAAACTGCTAATGTAGAAGGAATATGGAATAATGTTAATAATGAATTTGGAAAAGGATATGATGGAGTAGTTCAATTCCCATTTGGCTATGGACTATCATATTGTGATTTTGAATGGACAGTAGGAGAAATTAGTGTTGAACCTAATTCATCAATTACTAATACTACAGAAATCACAATTCCTGTTACTGTAAAAAATAATGGCAAATATCCAGCAAGAGATGTAGTAGAAGCATATGTAAATGTACCTTATACTAAGGGCGGAATTGAAAAACCATCTACCTCTTTAGTTGGCTTTACTAAAACAAATGTTTTGCAACCAAATGAAACAGAAACAGTTGAATTAGTCATTGATGCTGATGATTTTACTTCTTATGATTGTTATGACAAAAATAATAATGGTCATAAAGGTTATGAATTAGAAGCTGGAAAATATGTTATTAATTTAATGACAGATTCTCATAATATTAAAAAAGTTAATTATAAAAATGATTTAGTTGATGGAAAGTTCGAATATAAAGTTGATGAAACAATTAAAATTACTAAAGATAAAATTACTGGTGCAGAAGTTAAAAACTTATTCACAGGTGAAGATGCTGTCGATATGACACCACTTGATGGAAACGAAGGAGAATTTGTTGCTGATATTCCTTGGTTCACTCGTGAAAACTTTATGAAACCAGAAGACTTTAGAGATAATTATAAAGCACATAAATGTACGCCATCTGCTAAACAAGCAACA
>CAKPAV010000204.1 GCA_934133115.1 uncultured Bacilli bacterium | reverse complement strand
TTTCGTTGCTGTTTTTTATTAACATTATTTTTGAAAATTATTTTCAATTTTTATTCTAAATTATTAAAAAAATTATTGTTGCTTATTATTTCCGTTACTATAATAGTTTTGTAATCGCTTACACAGGAGGAAAATTATGAAAGCAAAATATTTATTTGCTGTTATGTGTGCAGTAATGATGGGATTTAGCGTAGCAGCTAATAATAAAGAAGAAGTAAAAAAAGCTGATGCTGATGTGGTGGAAAAAAGTTTAACAATTTTTGAAAATGGAAGTTTCTATGATGAGGTAATTGAACATGCTGCTGGTTCAGACATTACAGATGGAAAGTGGCATAATAATGCTAAATGGAATGCATCTCGAGCATTGATTAAATCTAGTGTTGATTTATCTACTTATGAATCAATTGAAATTACTTATACAAATGTTGGAACTGCAACTTGGGCTCAATTTGGTCTTGGCGTTCAAGGCGGTAAAGGCGGAACTATTGAATTCGATTATGTAGAAACTGGAAAATCATTAACAAGTGATGGTGCAGAACATAGTGTTGTAATTAATTTGAGTGAATTCTCATCTGCAACAAGTGTTAAATGCTCTTGGGGTGGGACACATGATAAAACTTTAGATATGTCGAGCATTAATGGATTTAGCATAAATGCAGGTGATGTAACAGTAAATGTTTCTAAAATTATTGCTAAAAAACATGAAACTATTAGTACTATTTCAAAAGAATTAACTATTTTAAAAGATGGTAGTTTCTATAGTGAACAATTTAGTTTAAATCTTTCAACTTTTGATGGTGGAGTATGGAAAAATGATGGAAGTTATAATCACTCTAGAATTATATTTAAAGACGCCTTAGATTTAACAAATTACGAAACAATCGAAATTACTTATACTGCAACTGGAACATGGAATAACAAACCAATGATTGGCATAGGAAATAATCCTTCAAGTAGCGAATATGATTATGTTGCTATTGAAAAAAGCATTGATATTACAGGCAAAGAAAGTGTAGTAGTTTTAAATGTATCAGATTATTTAACAACTCAAGTGTCTTGTTCGTGGAGTAAAACACATGAAGGTAAATTGCTTGATATAACTCAAATAAAAGGATTTAGCGTTAATTGTGGAACTACTACAATGTCAATATCAAGTATTGTTGCTAAAAGTTCTCTATTACAATTTGTAGATGAAGTAAATGCTTTTAATTTATGTGATGCAACTATTGAACAAATTCAAGCAATGATTGAAGAATATAATTTAGTACTTGCTAAAAACGCTAATGCAGGTAATTATCAACTTGATGAAAATACTACTTTAGCGCAAAGAATGGATTATATGGAAATGATCTTAAATAAAAAGGTAGCGGATTCTAACAAAACAGTGGGTTCAGGAGTTGTTATTCAAACTAACAAAACGGACAAAGAGTCATTAATTGCATTAATTGCAATAATAGGAGTTCTTTCAGTTAGTGCTTATTATTTTATTGAAAAAAGAAAAATGTCTAATAAATAATTAAGAACTATAAAAGACTAGGCAACCAATGCTTAGTTTTTTTATGCGTTTCAAGCGAAAATTATTTTCTTTAAATGCCTAAAGCAATGAAAAAAAATATTGTAAGAAGTTTATATGATTGTTAAAATGTTATTAAGCAAAAGAATATTTATTTTTAATAAATATTACTCTTTAAATTATTGTTTTAGGAGGTACTTATGGCCCAAGTTCGTATAGAAAATGTAAATAAAATTTACCCTAATGGTGCCCAAGCAGTGTTTGATTTTAATCTTGATATTAATGACCATGAATTTATCGTGTTTGTTGGACCATCAGGATGTGGAAAATCAACAACACTACGTATGATTGCGGGTTTAGAAGATATTACATCGGGTAAAGTATATATTGATGGAAAGTTAGTAAATTATGTTCAACCAAAAGATCGACATATCGCTATGGTGTTTCAAAGTTATGCTTTATATCCGAATATGTCTGTGTATGATAACTTAGCTTTTGGATTAAAAATGCGAAAAAGAAAATATCCTTTACTTGATAAAGAAAATCAACAAGTAATTGGAATTGATAAGAAAAAAGTTAAAGAATTAACTAAAGAACTTAAATTTTATGAACGCCGTTTAAAGATAGCGAAAGACGAAACTAAAAAAGTTGAAATTCAAAATAAAATTTCTGCTTTAGAAAAAGAATTAAACGAAGCTAAAACGAATGAAGTTCCTTTATATCATTTAAGATATATGAAAAAAACTGAAATCCATGAAAAAGTAATGGATGCGGCAAAGATATTACAAATCGAAGAATATTTAGCAAGAAAACCAAAAGCTCTATCTGGTGGACAACGTCAAAGAGTGGCAATTGGACGAGCAATTGTTCGACATCCTAAACTATTTTTAATGGACGAGCCACTTAGTAATTTGGATGCTAAACTTAGACTTCAAATGCGTCAAGAAATTTTAAGAATACATAATGCAATAAATGCCACAACTATTTATGTTACTCATGATCAAACTGAGGCGATGACAATGGCTAGCCGGATTGTTGTTATGTCAAAAGGACACATTCAACAAATTGGTGAACCACGTGAAATTTATGAACATCCCAAAAACAAATATGTTGCTTCATTTATTGGAACTCCAGCGATGAATTTTGTTGATGGAAAAGTAAATAATGGAAATATTATAATAAATGACAAAATATTAACTTTAGATGATGATAAAAAAAGTAAACTCAGTAGTTACAATGAAAAAGAAGTTTGTGTTGGAATAAGGCCGGAAGCAATTGAATTTAGTGATGATGGTTTATTTGAATGCAAAGTTGATACTGTTGAACTTGTAGGTGTTGAAAAATTAGTGCACTTTAAATTTAACGATTTACATTTTATAGCAAAAGTTAAAAATAATGTAAATATAAAAGTAAATGAAATAAGAAAATTTAATTTTAAAACCAAATATCTTCATGTATTTGATAAAGAAAGCGAAGAAGCTTTATTTTAGAAAGGTGATGTAATTATTATGAAAACAAAAATGCCAAAGATTGGAATTATCCTTGTTTCTCCTCCTAGATTTCATGATTTAGGAGTTGGAACAAAAAATGGACCTTATTCAGAAAGAAAAGAAAAAGTAGCCAAAGAACTATTAACACATTTTGATTATGCTGAGACTATTTTTCCAGGAATTATTTATTCTAAAGAAGAAATGGAAAAAGCTATTTTTAAAATGAAAAGTGAAGATGTTGATATGATTTTTGCTCATTTCTTATCATGGGCTGATGATTTTGCGTGGGTAAGATTTTTAAGAGATATTGGGGATATGCCAATAATGTACGCTACTATCGTAAGAGATAATCTAGGATTTGAAAATTCTTTTACAGAAGATTCATTTATTGAATTTTTAACTGCTGGCGGATTAGTGGGTTCGTTAGAAGGATCTGGCGATATTGCTAGATTAAAGAAAGGACAAGTAAAAATTGTTCTTGGATCAAAAGAAGAGGTAATGTCTGCGTGTAAAGAAATGGCACAAATTTGTGCTTTGCGCCATGAATTACGCCATAGAAGTATTGCGTTACTACCATCATTTAATGAAGCAATGTGGTCTACTTATGTTGATCCATATGATATATTTACTAAAATTGGTCCAGAAATTCGCTTCTTATCGATTGTAGAATTAAGTGAAATTATGGATGCGATTGATGATGAAGAATGTAATAAATTAACAAAAGACATTTTATCTAAAT
>CAKPAV010000203.1 GCA_934133115.1 uncultured Bacilli bacterium | reverse complement strand
AATAGCACGTTCAGCACCATTGATAATAAATGTTCCACTATCAGTCATTAATGGGAAATCGCCCATAAATACTTCTTTTTCTTTAATTTCGCCAGTGTTTTTGAAGCATAATCTTAAAGTGACTTTTAAAGGTGCACAGTAAGTTAAATCACGGCATTTGCATTCTAACCAATCATATTTAGGTTCAAGAAATCTATAACTTACATATTCAATAAATACATCATCAGCGTAGTTTGAAATTGGGAATACATCTTTAAATGCTTCTTCAATACCTGTTTTTAAAAACCATGCATATGATTCAGTTTGGATTTCTACTAAATATGGTAATGGTAATGTCCCAGAAATTTTTGAAAAATCAATACGATCGTTTGTAAGATGTTTATAATTTTTATAGTTCATATAATGGCCCCTCTCTAAAAATTATCAGTTCATTGTTTTTATTATTTGTTTTTAGTCGCTTGATAAATGTAATAACCTTTATCTCTCTTAAGTAAAGTACAATTACCAAATATCGACGTTATATAATCACGAGCGCTAAATGCACCATGACTTTTTCTAATGACGATAAACAATGAACCGCCATCAATCAAATAGTTATATGCTCCTTTAAACATAGCGTAAATTACTTTTTTCCCCGCTCGTATCGGAGGATTAATAACTATTGAATCAAATAACCCTTCAATATTTTGATATATGTCACTTTGAAGGCAAGTGACATTTGCTAAATTTAATTTTTTTATGTTGTCTTTGGTAAGCTCTAGTGCCCGTTCATTTACATCCACTAATACAAATTGTGCATTAGGTATAAACGATGCGAGGGTCAATCCTAGGGCACCATAGCCACATCCGACGTCAAGAATACGACCTTGTAAATGAAGAGGGACCAATACTTTTAAAAAAGCATAAGTTCCCTCATCAATATCATTTTTTGAAAAGACACCAAGGTCAGTTTTGAGGGTAAAATGTCGTTCATAAATATCATAATTTATCAACTTTGGAGATGATTTTAAACTTGAATCATTTTCAAAATATTGTGACATTTTTGCACCCCCTTAAAAAGCGATAAAAACCCGCAAAAGCAGGTTTAAATCTTTTCATAAAAATTAGGTAGTTTTAGACTACTTAACTTCTACTTCAGCACCAGCAGCTTCAAGAGCTTTCTTGTGTTCTTCTGCTTCAACTGGTGAAATATGTTCTTTAACTGCGACAGGAGCACCATCGACTAATTTTTTAGCATCCATTAAGCCTAAGCCTGTGATAGCTTGAACAGCCTTAATAACTGGAACTTTAGAAGCACCGACAGATTTGAGCCATAAAGAAACTTCTGTTGGTCCTTTCTTTTCTTCTTCTTCAACTGGTGCAGCAGCTCCTGCAACTGGTGCAGCAGCAGTAACGCCAAATTCTTCTTCTACAGCCTTTACTAAATCATTTAATTCTACTACTGTCATTTCTTTAATAGCAGCAATAATTTCTTCGTTTGTTAACTTTGCCATTGTTTTTTCCTCCTAATAAATTAATTTTTTTCAGCAACTGCCTTAACAGCACAGGCGAAGTTGCGGATTGGTGCTTGTAAGCACGATAAGAACATTGAAATCAAACCTTCACGTCCTGGTAATGATGCGATGACTTTAATTTGGTCAGCATTCATCATCTTGCCTTCTACAAGGCCACCTTTGATGACAAGGTTTTCATGTTTCTTAGCAAATTTTGCAATTACTTTAGGTCCGTTGATTGTATCTTTAGAGAATACAATTGCATTTGGTCCTTCAAGAATTTCTCTTAGTTCACTATGTCCTAATTCATCGCATGCACGTTCAACAAGAGAATTCTTGTAAACACGTAATGTAGAATCAGTTGCTCTTAAAGCATGTCGAACTTCAGTGATTTCATCAACTGTTAAGCCACGATATTCGATAACTACAACAGAGTTAGCGCCTTTAATGCCTTCAGTAATTTCAGAAACTATTTCTTGTTTTGCTTTTAAAATTGCTTGATTCATAGTTCTAACCTCCTAACCTTTCTTCAATTTTTTTATGAGGTTTCAATATACATTGAAGTTACTCGCGAAAAAGCGAGAGAATAAGTTTTTTATTAAATTATCCTACACCTCGGTAACATTTTTAAACTATAGCGTCGTTACTGTCTTGGGTATATTGAATTCCTAACTTTAATTAAATACGACCGTTAAATGTAATTTTGATAGCTGGTCCCATGGTCGTATGGATAACAGCGTTTTTAACATATGCGCCTTTTACAGATGCAGGTTTAACTTTAACGATTTGATCACAAATTGTATTTAAGTTATCAATAATTTTGTCTGTATCAAATGAACAACGTGCAACACTTACGTGGATGTTTCCATCTTTATCAACACGGTATTCAACTTTACCTGCTTTGATTTCTTGGATAGCTTTTGCAATATCCATTGCAACAGTACCAGTTTTTGGGTTAGGCATTAAACCCTTTGGTCCTAAAATACGTCCCATTTTACCAAGTTCACCCATCATATCAGGTGTGGCAACGATGACATCAAAATCGAACCAGTTTTCATTTTTGATTTTTTCTAACATTTCTTTACCGCCAGCGAAATCAGCACCAGCAGCAGTAGCTTCATCAACTTTATGTGTAATAGCTAAAACTTTCTTTGTTTTACCATTTCCATGAGGAAGAATAACTGTTCCTCTGATTTGTTGATCTGCTTGTTTTGGATCAACGTTTAAATGGAAAGATACATCGATTGTAGAATCAAACTTTGTAGTTGATGTAGTTTTGACGAGTTCAGCAGCTTCAGCAATTGTGTATAACTTTGTTGCATCGATTGCTTTTTCAGCAGCTAAATATTTTTTACCTTTCTTCATATTTTTTCCTCCTTAGTGGTAATAACGGGTATTGTCCCTTCCACCTACATTTATTCGTCAATTTCAATGCCCATGTTACGAGCTTGTCCAGCAACTACTTTCATTGCTGCTTCAACATCGTTACAGTTAAGATCTGGCATTTTGTATTCAGCAATCTTTCTTAATTCTTCTTTGCTAACTTTACCAACTTTTGTGGTTTTAGAATTTGCTGAACCTTTCTTAATTCCAGCAGCTTTTAATAACAAACCTGCTACTGGTGAAGTTTTGATTACGAAGTCAAACGATTTGTCTTCGTAAGCTGTAATAATAACTGGAACTACTTCACCTTTACGGTCAGCTGTTTTTGCGTTAAAGTCTGTACAGAATTTAGGCATAACAATACCAGCAGTTGCAAGTTTTGGTCCTGGTTTAGCTTCTCCACCAGGTAACTCCAATTTTACTACCTTAGCGATCTTTTTACTCACGTGACTTACCTCCTTATAGATTTTTTTGTCCGTGCCGTGGTCATTGGATTAATCGCTTAATCCTTCCACTAAGCATAGCTTAGAACTAATTAAACTAGCCCTATGCTTGTTTATTATATCTAATCGCATTTTGCAATGCAAGATTTTTTTTAATAACTTGTTTTAAAAAGTACAAAAAAGCCACATTTTTCAGCAGTTAATGTGGCCTATTTTTACTAATTATTTTTGTTATAAACAAGTGTGTTCATGGTTTTTACACCATTAACCGTAACCGATAAAACACAACCTGTGTAATAAGTTTTACCATTCCAGTTGCATAGAGCCATTTCAATGGTGACAGTTTGATCAACAAATTCATCTAACCATCCATATTGAGCGGCATTTGAGCAATATAAACGAATCTTTGTGTCACCATTTTTAACATACATATTAG
>CAKPAV010000202.1 GCA_934133115.1 uncultured Bacilli bacterium | reverse complement strand
TGCTTGTCCTTTGGTTAATCCTTTCGTTCTAGCTAATAACATAAATTCACTTGTTAATACTTCAGTTAATTCCGCACGAGTGTATCTTGCATAACCCGCGATGGAACCAAATGACATTGTAATGATGGCGGGAATCATTGATTTAAACATTGTCCAAGTAAAATATGAACCACCAGCATCAGCAAGTGATTTAATTGTTAAATCAAACCATCCTAATTTGAAACAAAATATGTACTGCACTAAAAAAGCGTAAATGAAGCTCGGAACAGAAATGAAAAACATAACTGATGTTGAAATAAAATGATCTTGCCATTTATTCTTTTTTAAGGCGGCAAAAATTCCTAAACCAATTCCTAATGGAATAGAAATTAAAGAGGAATAAACATTAATTAAAACCGTTGGAGGTAAACAATTAACAAAACTATCCCATACTGGTTTATTACGATATTCTGGAATATTAACACCGATTCCAAAGTCACCTTTTAAAATTATTCTTTTAATATAATTAACAAATTGAGTTGGGATTGGATCATAATATCCACGCGCTTTTAATTGTGCCTCAATAATATTTTTACTATCTCCTAGTGATACATCAATATTAATAGGCAATAATTTAATTAGTACAAAGCAAATAATTATAATAATAAAGAAGGTTAATATCATAAGACCTAATCTTTTTAATATGTATTTAAACATTGACATAATGAAAATCTCCTTTCTTTATAATGTGCAATAAATGTGGGATAAATTATTAATCTATCCCACATTTATTTTATGTTTCTTTCTAATTATAATTAGAGTTTGTAATCTAATGTGTTTTTAGATGTGTATGACTTCCATTCAGCATCATCGTAATTATAAGTCATATATCTAATTCCACCATAAGCCATAAATGTATTATAAGTACGGCTAGCGTATTCAACTTGATATGAAATCAAAGTTGCACTGTATGAGTAAATAATTGGTACTGTGTAGTAAGCGCCTAAGATTTGTGCTTCAAGAGCGGCAATTAATCCAATTCTATCTTCTGCTGAAACTGCGCCTTCTGACCAGTCTTCATTGCCTTGTCCGTTAAGACAGTAATACCAATCCATTAATGACATTGTGTATTCTTTTCCACACATTGTGTAAGTCATTTTTTGGCTTGATGTATTCCAAGCCGCAGAATACATATAGTTTGGTGATAAGTAAGCTAATAAGAAGTAACCTGGATCCCAAGCTCCGCCAGTCCATCCACCAATACAAATTTCATAAGCGCCTGATCTAAAATCATTTGCCCATTGGCTTTGGTAAGCTTTGTGTTGTAATTCTAATCTTCCTTCAAGTTTTGTCTCTTTGACCATGTTTTTCAAAGCAGTCTCAAGAAAATCAAATATTCTAAGGAATGAAGAAGATGTATCATCAGCAGTTCCTACTACTAATACAACTTTATCCGTAGCTTTAATATCGCCTGCTGCTAATGCTTTGTCATAAGCACTATCAACTAAAGCGCGTGCTTGTTTTAAATCATAACCAGTAATTGCGGCTTGTGCTGCATCTAAACTATCATATTTAGAAGGATCAATGCCATAAACTTTGCATAAAGTTTCTTTAGCAGCATCAGCATCTCGATATGCTTTACCATGGGCTACATCATAGTAATGAACTGGTGTAAATATACCAAATCCAGCTTTAGAACTTGTTGTACATTTAGCCGCATATTCACTTCTATCAATAGCTAAGGAAATTGCTTTTCTAAAATCACTTTGTAATAAAATAGTTTTGTTAACGCCATCTTTTGAATTAGCTCTTAACGCTTTTTCACTTGATTGAAGTTGTAAAGATTGAACAAAGTCGCTAGGAGTAAATACCGCTTGTGAACTATTTTTATAGTCTGCGGCTACAGAAGGATCAATGCCAATTGAAGTTAAATTACCTTTTTGGAAATCTTGCCATGCTGTTTTCCATTCTGGAATTGTTTCGCATACAATTCTAGTTGTCATATATTGTCCTTTATATAAGTCCGAATTATATCCATACCAGTTTTCATTCTTTTCAAGGATGTATTGTTTACCAGTTTGGAAAGAAGTTAATTTATAAGGTCCCCAAGATGCAGTAGAGGAAACATCGCTATTATAAGTTGAAGTCCATAGTGTTGAACCAAGTTGTGGTGCTTGTTTATTAGCTTCATATTTTGATTTTTGAACTAATGGTAAGCTTGACATATTATAAGCAGCTTTATAACTTAATGAACCATCTTCTTCTAATAATTGAAGTGGATTATCAAGAATCAATACTAATTCAAAATTATTATCACCTACAAATAATCCTACATTACCATCATAATCCATTTTTGGGAAATCATAGTACATGGAAGCTTCATCTAAGAAATAACTAAGCATTACTTCTTCGGTGGTTCCAAAAGCCGCGGCCATCTTTACCCATAAGTCACGAAGTTGTTTTATAGTTAAACCACTATCAACGATTTCATCTTTTGCCTCACCTATTGGATTTCCGTCTTTATCTAAAACGGCTCCGAATGAGTAATCCCAGTTAATATAACCTTTTTCATTACCGAATTTAGTGAGGAAAGCATCTACGCTAGATAATTTATCATTAGCAATAACTTCTGTAGGTGTTGCTAAAGCCTTTTGTCCATTATTGAAATAGTTCTTAGCGTTATGGATAACATTAGCACCTGTATAGAAAGAATCAGCACGATAGTTTTTAAATTCTGGCGCTAATTGTTCTTTCATGGTATAAACGAAATCGGATGCATCAATCTTAGTTCCATCGTCCCATTTTAAGTCTTGTCTTAAAGTAATCTTATATGCCCTAGCTGATTGTGATCCAGCAGGGATACCCCACTTTTCATTACCAGCGTAAGTCTTGGTAACATCTTCAAGCTTAGTTGCGGCATCATAGTTAACAGTGAAATCATTATCAATAATCTTTCCATCACTATCAAACTTATAATCGAAGCTAAAGAATGAACTACCAATTTTTGACATAATTTGAGTATCGTTTTCGTCTTGATATGTTAATTCATTCCAGTTAGACGGTGATACCATAGTGTAGTCGTGATAAGTGTAAACACCTTTTCCTTCACCTCCTCCGCCACAAGATGCTAACGAAGTGATAGCAAAAATTGAGAGTAACAAAAAATTGTTCCTTTTCATAAAAATTATTCCTTTCTTAGGACAGTCAATCGTCCCGTAAATTTTAATTGCCGCTATCTTACCATATGTAATTTTGGCTTGTCAATAAATTTTTTATACATTATTTTATGTAATCGATTTCAAATATATAATCAAAAAAGTTCCAATAAATTCAATTAATGTCGTAATTTATATATTTTGGTTGAGAAAATTCAATATCATTTTTAATATAAAAATGAAAGTTCAGTGCAAAAAAAAACTATGGATTTTAACCCATAGTCTATAAATTCAATTTATAATTTTTACAATTATTTAAATAATTTATTTGCAATTAAACTAAATACTGATAATACGCCACCACAAATAGCAAGTATGCCACTAATTAAACCAAGAGTATTTTGTGTGATTTTGAATGAATCACCAAGTTCGTTTACAGATGCAAATATTGAAGGTGTACATAAAATAACAATACCACCTGCAATCATCAAAGCACCACATACAAAAGCAAACAATTTAACAAAACTTGCTTTTTTCATAACCACTGCTAATACAATTAATAATGCCGCAACAAACACAACTATGTAAGCAATGAATGGTAAAATAGCGCCTTTATGAAGTTGAAGCG